>DATEDV010000381.1:0-6227 GCA_035281485.1 Candidatus Limnocylindria bacterium
GTCTCCACGGCGAACGCGCCGCGCCAGCCTCCGAGCACGGCGGCGAGCGCCGGCATCGTGAGCAGGGCGAGGGCGCTGCCGAGCGGGAACCCGCCGCCGTACAGGCCGAAGGCGAAGTGGCTGCGCCGCTCCGCATAAAGCCCCGCGAGATAGCGCGCGGCTGCGACGAACGCCAGCGCGGAACCCACGCCCTGGACCGCCTTGCCGGCGAGTGCGAACGCGTAGGCCGGCGCCAGGGCGAAGACGGCCGTGCCGATCGCCGAGACGGCCAGGCCGGCACCGACCATGCGCTTCGGGCCAAGGCGCTCGGCCAGGCCGGTCGTGAGCAGCGTCGTCGCGAGGTAAGCGGCGAAGAGGCCGGTGGAGAGCAGGCCCGCGCCCAGGTCGTCGAGCGCGAACTCGGCCGCGATGAGCGGGATGAGCGGGGCGTGATCGGCGTAGGTGAACCCGAAAGCGATCGCGCCGAGGGTCAGCAGGCCCACGGCGGCTCGCATCAGGCGACGCTACGCGATGTGCGTCTGGGCACGCGGATCCGGCCGTGGCCCCCGCAGCATTTGCTCTGTTGCGGCGTTCCGATTACAGTCATTACAGAGTAATTCTGAGGAGGTCGAGATGGCCGCCAATGACGAGCTTAAGGGTTGGTTCGCGGGACGTATCCCCAAGGAGTGGTTCACGGGCGCGCCGGAGGTCCGAGCCGATCGCGACGAGATCTGGGTGATCGGGACGCTGCCGGACGTGCAGCTGCCAGCCGACGCCGGGAGCGAAGCGGCTAGCGCGGCGACGTCCGGACGGATCAAGCAGTTCCGCGAGGACACGCGCGAGCTCCGGATCCAGATCTCGCAGGAGGCGCAACAGCGCTTCGGCCGGCCCGCCTCGTGGGGCGTGCGCATCGGGAACACCCAGGAGATCTTCACGCACCTATCCGTGCCGGCCATGACGCGGCTTCGTCTTCCCGAGCGTGAAGTGCTCGACGCGCTCGTCGACGCGGGCGTGGCGCGAAGCCGCGCGCACGCGCTCGCCTGGTGCGTTCGACTGGTCCAGCGCAACCAGGGTGAATGGCTGAAGGAGCTCCGTGGCGCCATCGAACAGGTCGGCGCCATCCGGCAACAGGGGCCGATGAACTGAGCATGGCCACCGACGTCCGCCCCCCGACGACGACGCCCGACTCCGATCCCGCCAGCGCTCTGCTGGACGCGTACTCACAGGCGGTGATCCGCGTGGTGGAGCGTGTGGCGCCGGCCGTCGCGCACGTCCGTCGCGGTCGCGGCGGCGGCAGCGGCGTCGTGATCGCGCCCGATGGCTACGTCCTGACGAACGCGCACGTCGTCGACGGCGCCTCCGAGGTCGATGTCGTGTTCGCGGAAGGCGCCACGTATCGCGCTCCGGTCGTGGGCACGGATGCCGCAACGGATCTTGCGCTCGTTCGCGTTCTCGGACCGTCGCTGCCCGCGGCGGAGCTCGGCGATTCGGACCGCCTACGCGTCGGTCAGCTCGTCATCGCGATCGGCGATCCACTGGGATTGCAGTCGACGGTGACGACGGGCGTCGTGAGCGCACTGGGCCGCTCGCTGCGTGCGAAGGACGGCCGCATCATCGAGAACGTCATCCAGACCGACGCCGCTCTCAACCCGGGGAACTCCGGCGGCCCGCTCGTCGATACCCACGGCAAGGTGGTCGGCGTGAACACGGCCATCATCGCGATGGCGCAGGGCATCGCTTTCGCGATCCCGGCGGCGACGGCGAGGATGGTGACGACCGCGCTCATCCGTGAAGGTCGTGTCCGTCGCGCGTATCTGGGCATCTCGGGCGCCGCCACGCCGATCGGACGCGGGCTCGTGAACGCGCTCGGTCTTGGCGTCGAGTCCGGCATACGCGTCCTCGAGGTGACCCCGGACTCGCCCGCGAAGCGGGCGGGGATTCGCGCGGGGGACATCCTCATCGCGCTCGATGGCGCGGGGCTCGCGTCGCTCTCCGACCTTCAGCGCGCGCTGAGCGCCGAGCGCGTCGGCGCGCAGACGCTACTCACGGCCGTGAGGCGCGGCGAGCGCATCGTGCTGACCATCACCCCGGAGGAGGCGCGCTAGGCGCGTCTCTCCAGCGGGGCGGTCAGACGGGGTCGAGCCCCAGCGCGACGCGCCCGCTGAACTGGTACTGCCGCGCTTCGTGGAGTGGGTGGAACCGCACGGCCTGGATATCCCGCACGGACCGCTCGAGTCCGACCGCCCTGAAGAACGACCCACCTCCCGCCGCTTCCATCGCGAGATGGGCGACGCGAACGACAGCACGAGCGGCGATGGTCTTGCGTTTGAACGTTAGGTCGGCGTTCGCGAGATCCGGCGTGTAGTCGCTCCCGCCGAGCGCGACCATGTCAGCCAGCGTCTCGCGCGCGATGAGGAGCTCGGTGTCCATCTCGCCGATGAGGGACTGCGCGATCGCATCGTCGCGGCGCTTCGCAGCCTGCTTCACCGCGATATCGCGTGCGCTCTCCGCGACACCGACGTATGCCGACACGATGAGGGGGAAGATGATTGGCACGACGACATTGAAGAACTGATGCCACTTGCCCTTCGGCCGGCGCACGCTCACCGCGGCGTCCTGGATCCTGACGCCCTCGATCAGGATGTCGTTCGAGCCGGTCCCGCGCATGCCGAACGTCCGCCAGTTGTCGAGGATCTTCACACCGGGGCCATGAAGGTCGACGCCGAAGTGCAGCACCGTCGGCCCCTTCTCCGGATCGTCGTACACGCCGGTCGTGAGCAGCACGTCGCCCGAGGGCGAGCCACTGCTGAAGATCTTGCGCCCGCTGAACGTGTACGAGCCGTTCTCCTTCACGAGCGTGCCCGAGCTGTCGAGCCAATCCGACCCACCGCTGGATATCAGCACCAGCTCATCATTGGCGATGCGCCGGAGGAGCGGCTCCGCAGGCGGGGTCGCGCCGTGCCGGTGGCGCCAGATCAGGGCTTGTAGCAGATGCGAGTGCATGGAATACGCAAGCGCGGTCGACCCGCAGCCGCGCCCCAGGGCGCGGATGATCGCGCAGTGGTCGGCGTAGCTGGCCCCGCCGCCACCGAGCTCGGACGGCACCGGGGCGGAGAAGAGCTTCGCTTCGCGCATCTTCGCGTAGTTCTCCGCGACGAAGGTGTCGTTCGCATCATGCTCGGCCGCGCGCGTCGCGAAGTCGGCGGAGAGCTCCTCAGCCCTCGCCACCCATGGCGTGGTCGAATTCGTCGTCGGTGCCGATGCGGTGATCGTCATGCGCGTCCTCCCCGATGCCTCATGGTGATGTGAGCTGGACACTGCCCTACGGAGCCGCGGGACAGCGTAACGCCGTACGACCGGAAAGTGACGACCAGGTAACTATCCGCCGCGGCCCGCACCATGCAGGCACACCGGGCATCGGGAGGTCTTAGATGAAAGACACATCAGATCCGGACATCGAGCTCGAGGAGGATGACGTCACGGAGGGTGAGATCGGGACACCGCTGCCGAACCGCGATGTCATGAGCATCATCGACCCACTTGTCGGAGTGAAAGGGATCCCGCACGATCCCGGCGGCCCACCGCTGATCCCATATCAGGAGCCAGAACCCGAGCTGACGACCGACCAGGGCATCGACGAGAAGAACCCAGCGTAGCGAGCGGTCAAGCGACATTGGAGGTGTGTTGTGAGCCGTGAGCCCACGGACCAGAACGGGCTGGACACCGACGAGATCGTCGAACAACAAACGGCCGTTGCGCTCCCGCAGCGCGAGGCGATGAGCATCGTCGACCTGTCGCTCGGTCCGAAGATCTTTCCGCAGAGTCCGGCCGATCCGCCATTGACGACGGATCAAGGCATCGACGAAAGCGATCCCGCGGGCGGAAGCTAGCCCGAAGTCGCCGTTCCCTTCTCGCCCGCGGTCCTCAGGTACTGGACCCAGCCTGGGATGCGCATGTAGCCCATCTGCTCGTTGAGATGGAGGATCGGCGCGTTCTGGCCGTCGTTCTCGGTGCGTACGCGTGGAACGCCGAGCGCGATCGCCTGCATCACCGTCTCGAGCTTGAGGGCGCGAGCGACACCCCGCCCGCGAACCTTCCGCGCGGTGCCTGTCCAGTCGGTCCAGACGTTCCCGCGCGTCGGTGGATACGAGAGCACCGAGATACCGACGATGTCGTCGCCGTCGCGCGCGATCCACATGCGATCGAGGCGCACGGTCGGCGCGTCGAACCAGCGCGCAAACACCTCGAACGACTGGCGCACGTGCGGGATCGTCGTCGGAACGTCCGACGCGGCCTCCTCGCTCATCTCGTGGATCTTGTGCAGCTTCTCCGGGTCGTCGTCCTGGTCGATCGTCCGGATGACGATGCCTTCCGCGCGCATGCGCTTACGGCTCTCGGCGGCCATCTGCTCGATCGCCCTCCTTCGCCCGACGAGGTCGAGCTCCCAGGCTCTGCTGCGCCGCTCCTCGCGATAGCCGCGCCTCGCGAACCAATTCATGAGCCACTGGTCGTCCTCGCGCGCGTACGCCGCGAAGATGCGCGTACCCGACCCATGCGCGCGCTCCTCGATGACGTCGAACACCGTCGCGAGCTGCGCGTCGGTGCGCTCGGCGGGAAGAAGCTCGAAGCCGAGCCTGCCGTAGCGTTTCTTCATCTGGTCCCACGGAGCGTGGTTGTGGCGCGCGAAGCCGATCGGCGCCTCGCCGCGAAGCACGATGAATCGTTCGTTCGTCCACGTTGGATCGTCGGTGGCCCACCAGTGGCGCCACGAGGCGGGGTCCTCCGGCTCGTCCGGACGCATCGCGGTCGCGACGTCGGAGGCGAACGCAGCGTCGTCGAGGGTCGCCAGCCGGAAGCTCAGGGCGCCGCGGCGCAGCGTGACAGACGGGGTCGTGGTCGTGGGCACGTTGGCAGTCTAGGCGTGCCGATGGCAGGGAACATGCCGCCCGTGACGCGTGTTCCATGAACGCGGATACATTCACGGTGGAGGACGACATGACGCTCGACCAAGCTCGCTGGGACAAGGGCCTGACCTACGAGGCGTTCAAGTCGGGGATGACCCGCAACCAGGACCGCTTCGCCGCCAATGAGGCGCGCGTCGTCCTGGACGAGGAGACCGTGCGTGCATTGAGAGCGCTCCCGCAAGGTACGCGCGTCCTTGTCCTGGCGGAGGACTGGTGCGGCGACGTCGTCGCGAACCTACCGATCCTTGGCCGCCTCGCGCGAGAGGTGCCCGCCCTCGACCTTCGGATCTTCCTTCGCGACCAGAATCTCGACCTCATGGAACGCTGGCTCAATCAGGGGAAGTACCAGTCGATCCCCGTCTTTGTCTTCTTCGACCGCAACTTCCGTGAGCTCGCGCACTGGATCGAGCGCCCCGCATCCGTCACCGAGCGGCGCGCAGCGGAGCGGCAGCGGATCTTCTCGGAGCATCCGGAATTCGGTTCGCCGGACGCGCCGGCCGATCAGCTCCCGGAGGACGTGCGGATACGGCTTCAGGCCGAGCTGCAGAAGATGCGCGACGAGATGGTGCCCTTCGCGAACGCCGAGGTGCAGCGCGAGCTGCGCGAGCTCGTGTCAAAGGTGGCCGTCTGACAGCCCCCGTTAAGGTCAAGATCACCTACTGCGCCGAGTGCGGCTACGAGCCGCAGGCCCTCGATCTGACGAAGGCACTCATGTACGAATTCGGCGCACAGCTATCCGCGATCGAGCTGATCCCGTGGGAGTCGGGCGCGTTCGACGTCTCGGTCGCCGGCGACGTCGTTCACTCGATGAAACGCGACGGAGGGTTCCCAGACCAAGCGACCGTCAAGTCGGCGGTGCGCGCGCGTCTCGGAAACGCGCGAGCCGTTTAGTCCTCGCTAAACCCGCGCCGACCGACTGACTTTCATACGACCATTCCCTACACTGCCGGGCGGACCGGCTCACCGCCGACCGCATAACAGGGAGGGGATCCACAGGATGGCCGCATTGCGTTCGCGCGCGCGTCTGACGCGCGCGCTCGGCATCATCACCGCGGGCGCACTCATCGCGAGCATCTCGCTCACATCCGACGCGTTCGCGGACTCACCAGGCAGGAAGCTCTCGAAGGAAGACCGCACACGCCTCGCGGCCGCAACGGCCAGCGGTGCGGCGAAGGTGACGATGCTGTTCGCGACCGTCGAGACATCGACAGGTTCCGTCGCGAACGCCCTGCGCGCTCTCGGCGCGACGGTCCGCAAGACGGACTCCGACGTCGGCTACATCCG
>DATEDV010000382.1:0-4371 GCA_035281485.1 Candidatus Limnocylindria bacterium
GCTTCACCATCAACGGTGAGCGCGTCGAGGTCGCCTTCGCCTCCCAGAAAACGCTGCTCGAAGTCTTGCGCGAGGACCTCGGCTTCACCGGCACGAAGCACGGCTGCGAGCTCGGCGAGTGCGGCGCCTGCACGGTGCTGGTCGACGGGCGGCAGGTCCTCTCCTGCCTGGTGCTTCCGCAGCAGATCGGCGATGCGGAGGTGCTGACCGTTGAGGGGCTGGCCAACGGCCCCGAGCTGCATCCGCTGCAGACCGCCTTCGCCCAGGAGGGCGCGGCGCAGTGCGGGTACTGCACTCCGGGCGTGTTGCTGTCCGCGAAAGCTCTGCTCGACGCGCATCCGCGGCCGACGCGCGAGCAGATGGCCGAGGCGATCAGCGGCAACCTCTGCCGGTGCACCGGGTACACGGCGATCTACCAGGCGATCGAGAAGGCCGCGGCAAGCGCCAGCCGGGTGAATGACGAGGGCGTAAGCAGGGCGTGAGCGAACTCTCGGTCCTGGGACGGCGGCTCCCAAAGGTCAACGCCTGGGCGCACCTCACCGGTACCGCGCGCTACGCCGACGACATCCGCCTGCCGCGCATGCTCTATGGACGGCTGCTTCGATCGACACAGCCGCACGCGCGCATCCGTCGCCTGGACGTCTCGCGCGCCCTCCGGCATCCCGGCGTCGTCGCGGTCGTCACGGGGGCGGACATGCCCGAGAAGATGGGGATCATGCCGTCGACGCAGGACGAGACCGCGCTCGCCGTCGACAAGGTGCGCTACGTGGGCGAGCCGGTCGCCGCGGTCGCGGCGCTCGACGAGGACACCGCATTCGAAGCGCTGTCGCTGATCGATGTCGACTACGAGCCGCTGGAGCCGATCTTCACGATCGAGGAGGCGCTCCAGCGCGAGGATACGAAGATCCACGAGGACGCGAAGCGCGCCAACGTGTTCAAAGAGGTCCACCTCGCGTTCGGCGACCTCGAGGCCGGATTCGCCGCGGCGGACCACATCCGCGACGACTGGTCGTTCTTCGAGGGGAACACGCACGCGCCGATCGAGACGCACGCATGCGTCGCCTCGTACGACGGTGACGGCAAGCTGACGCTGTGGACCTCGACGCAGGTCCCGCACTACCTGCACCGCGAGCTCGAGAAGGTGCTGGACCTGCCGCGCTCGCGCATTCGTGTGATCGCGACGCCAAACGGCGGCGCGTTCGGTGGCAAGAGCGATCCGTTCGGCCACGAGTTCTCCGCGGCGCTGCTCTCGATGCGCACCAAGCGGCCCGTGAAGTTCACCCTCGACCGCGAGGAGGTCTTCTACGCGCATCGCGGCCGTCACCCGGTGAAGATGCACCTGCGGACCGGCGTGAAGAAGGACGGCGAGATCACCGCCGTGCACTTCCAGAGCTACCTCGACGGCGGGGCGTACGCGTCGTACGGGATCGCGACGACGTACTACACGGGCGCGCTCATGACCGTCACGTACCGCATCCCGGCGTACAAGTTCGACGGCGTTCGCGTGTACACGAACAAGCCGCCCTGCGGTCCGAAGCGCGGTCACGGCACGACGCAGCCGCGGTACGCCTTCGAGTGTCAGCTGGACAAGATCGCGACCGACCTCGGTCTCGATCCGATCGAGTACCGCCTTCGTGTGCTGCAGCCGCCGAACAGCCGGACGGTGAACGACCTGCGCATCACGACGATGGGTCTGGGCGACTGCCTCACGGCGGTGCGGCGGGCCACCGGATGGGATGCGAAGCGCGAGGGCCTCCCGAAGGGCAAGGGCATCGGCGTGGCCGGCAGCGCGTACATCTCCGGCGCGGGCCTGCCCATCTACTGGAACCCGATGCCGCACTCCGGCGCCGAGATCCGCATCGACCGCGGCGGCGGCGTCACGGTGATGTGCGGCACCGCGGAGATCGGGCAGGGCTCGGACAACATGCTCGCGGCCGTCGCCGCGGAGACCCTGGGCGTCCTGCCGGAGGATGTGCACGTCGTCTCCGGCGACACGTCGCTCGCGCCGGTGGATCTCGGCTCCTACTCGAGCCGCGTGACGATGATGGCGGGCAACGCGGTGAAGGACGCCGGCATGAAGCTGCGCGCGCTGCTCTTCGAGGCCGCCTCGGAGAAGCTGGGTGTCCCGCCCGAGCGGCTGGCCGCCGCGTACCGTCGCGTGTACGACGCGAAGGACCCGGGGAAGCACCTCTCGTTCGTGGAGGCAGCCAACCTCGCCGAGGGCAGGCACGGGACGCTCGTCGCGGCCGGCAGCTACAAGCCGCCGGCCGGTATCGGCGGTAGCTACAAGGGCGCGGGCGTCGGCCCGACGCCCGCCTACTCGTATCAGGCCTCGGTCGCGGAGGTCACCGTCGATATGGAGACGGGGACGCTCACCGTCGACAAGATCACGACCGCGCACGACTGCGGCCGCGCCCTCAACCCGCCGAACGTCGAGGGGCAGATCGAGGGCTCCGCTTACATGGGCTACGGCGAGATCATCGCGGAGGAGCAGATCTTCCGCGGCGGGCTCCACAAGAAGCCGTCGCTGCTCGACTACAAGCTGCCGACGTCGCTGGACACGCCGGAGCTCGAGTCGATCATCGTCGAGACCGTCGACAGCGAGGGACCGTTCGGCGCGAAGGAGGCCGGCGAGGGCCCGCTCAACTCGGTGATCCCGGCGATCGCGAACGCGGTCTACGACGCGATCGGCGTCCGGTTCGACGAAACGCCGATCACGGCCGAGAAGATCCTCGACGCGCTCGGCCTGCGCGACCGCCGCGGTACGCGGAAGGACCGCATCGGTCCCGACGGTCTGGGCGCGACCGGCGCCGATGCCGCGCGGGTGCTCCGCCGGCTCACCGCCTCGACCGAGGGACGTGAGCGAAAGCGAGGATCACGCTGATGCTTCGCCTCCCGCGCTTCCGGCTCGTCGAGCCGCCGAACTGGGCCGACGCCGCGTCGCTGCTCCGCGAGCATGGCGCCGCGGAGGCCGATGCGACGGGCGGCACGCCGAGCCTGCCGGTGATGCTCGTCGCCGGCGGCACCGACCTTTTCCCCAACATGAAGCGGCGGCAGTTCGCGCCGCGGGTGCTCGTGTCGATCGGCCGCGTGCGCGGTGCGCGCGAGATCGCGAACGGGACCGGCCTACGCATCGGCGCCTGCGCCACGCTCACCGAGATCGCGACGCATCCGACGGTGCGGAGCAGGTACACGGCGCTCGCACAGGCGGCCGCCGCCGTCTCGACGCCGCAGCTACGCAACATGGGCACCATCGGCGGCAACCTGTGCCTAGACACGCGGTGCAACTGGTACGACCAGTCCCTCTTCTGGCGGACGGCGGAGGGGTTCTGCATGAAAACGCATCCGTCGGTGGTCTGCCGCGTCGCGACGTCGAGCCCGCGCTGCCTGGCGGTGGCGAGCGCCGACACCGTTCCGGCGCTCATCGCCCTCGGTGCGAAGGTCGTCGTGCAGAACGCCGACGGGCAGCGCGAGCTCGACCTCTCGGAGCTCTACCGCGAGGACGGGATGCGCTATCTCGCGATCGGCCGCGACGACATCGTCGTATCGGTGACGCTGCCCGACGCGACCGGCTGGCGCAGCACGTACCTCAAGCTGCGCGACCGCAACTCCTTCGATTTCCCGATCGCCGGCGTCGCCGCGGCCGTGCGTCTCGACGGCGGCACGGTCGTCGACGCGCGCGTCGCGATCACGGCGCTGGCATCCCGTCCGATGGCGGTCGATGCGACGACGCTCGTGGGGACGAGGCTTGACGACGAGGCGATCGCCGCGACGGCCGACGCGGTCCACAAGGCGGCGCGGCCGATGGACAACACCTCAGGGACGATCTCTCAGCGCAAGCGCGCGTCGCGCGTGTTCGCGGAGCGCGCGCTTCGGTCACTGCGGGATGCCTGAGACGATGCGTGCCGTCGCGGTCGTGACCGCGGCGGGCTCGGCGGAACGCTTCGGCGGAAAGAAGCTGCTCGCGCCGATCGCCGGTGAGCCGCTGCTTGACCACACCATCCGCAGCCTCCTCGAGGGCGGGGTCAGCGAGGTCATCGTCGTGGTGGGCACCGACGCGCGGCGCGAGCTCGCGCGCGACGTGAACGCGATGAACGATCCGCGCGTCCGTCCCGTCGAGAATCCCGATCCGTCGCGCGGGATGTTCTCGTCGATCCAGGCCGGCGTCGCGACGGCGAACGGCGATGCGCTCCTGGTGCTGCCCGGGGACATGCCGTACGTGCGCCCGGACACCGTGCGCGCGGTGATCGCGAAGTTCGTGGAGCGGCGCGGGATCGTGTCGCCGCGCTACCGCGGCAAGCGCGGCCACCCGGTCGTGATGCCCCTCTCGCTGCGCGATGAGATCGCGGCCACGGCGCCGACGGCGAATCT
>DATEDV010000383.1:0-6397 GCA_035281485.1 Candidatus Limnocylindria bacterium
TGACGTCCGGCGACCTCGGCCAGGGCGACGAGCTCGTCCGTGTCCGCGTACGTCGCCGGTGCGTAGATGAGGGCGGAGCCCAGGCCGAGCGCACCCTCACGCATGGCCGCGTCGACGAGCGCGCGCATCCGGAGCAGCTCGTCCTGAGTGGGCGGACGGTCCTCGTGCGCGAGCTCGTGGATGCGTACCGTCGCGGCGCCGACGAACGACGCGATGTTCGGCGAGATCCCGCGCGTGGCGATCGCGTCGAGTGCCTCAGCCAGCGTCGTCCACGTGATGTCGTACTTGATGTCGCCCTGCTGCTCGGTCTGCTCCCGTCGCATGCTTTCGTTCACAGGTCCAAGCGACCAGCCCTCGCCGAATACCTCGAGCGTCACGCCCTGCCGGATGTCGCTCTGGGATCGACCGTCCGCGATGAGCGACGTCGTTGCCCAGCTCAGCATGTTGATGAATCCCGGCGCGACGGCCAGCCCTGCAGCGTCGATCTCGAGCGCCCCGCGCTCGCGTACCGCGCCGACCTCGGCGATGCGGTCGCCGTCGATGGCGACGTCCGCCGCGAACGGCGCACCGCCGGTGCCGTCGTACACGGTCCCGCCGCGGATGACGACGTCATGGGCAGCCCGCATCGGCGGAATTACACACGGCCGCGTGTCGGCGTGCCCTGCATTGGCACAGCGAACAAGCAGGCGGTCGTACCGGCTCGAAAGTCTCCGAATCTGCTAGCGTTCCGCCCCCGAAGCCGCCCGCGTTGAGGAGGGGAGATGCTACGCACCGTTTCGGTCGTCGAGCAACGCCCCTGGCTGCTCTTCGCCAGCGTCTTCGTCGCGACGTTCTTCTTCGGTTTCATCGTCCAGGCCGCCGGGAACGTGTATCTCAACTGGCTGGCCGACCCGATCGTGAGCGAGTACCGCGCCACGCTGAGCTACACGTCCGCCGTCGTCGGCGATGGTTTTCTCATCCCGCTGGCGAACGTCTTCATCACCAGCCAGCTCGTCGCATGGCGCCGCCGCCCGCGCGTCGCGGAGATCATCGGAGCGATCCTCGGCGCGGGCGTCATCACCGTCGTCGTCCATCTCTATCAGGCGGTGAACGCGCTGCTGAACTGGACCATGGTGCGGCCGTTCGAGTGGACCGCGCTCGGCTACTACCACGCGGCGTTCATGTGGGCCGAGATCTCGCTCGTCCTGTTCTTCTGGGGCCAGGTCGCCCTGGTCGGCAAGGAGAATCCGCGCGCGATCTTCTCGCAGCGCGTGGGATTCGTGGTCCTGTGCACCGCGCTCTTCCTTCGGTTGCTGTTCGCCGATTACGGGTACATCCGCTAGCTCGTCGCGCGTCCTGCTGTGGACCGCGCTCGGGGTCGTCTACCTCGTGTGGGGATCGACGTACCTCGCCATCGCGATCGCGGTGCAGACCCTCCCGCCGCTCCTCTCCGCCGGCCTCCGCCATCTCCTTGCGGGTGCGCTCCTTGCGGGATGGCTCCTCCTGCGTCGCGGCCGGCGCACGCTACGCGTCGACCGCGCCGAGCTTGCCGGCGCGGCGCTCGTCGGCGCGCTGCTTCTCGCGGGCGGCAACGGCCTGGTCGTCCTCGCGGAGCGCACCGTCCCTTCCGGTCTCACCGCGCTCGTCGTCGCATCGGTCCCGCTGTGGATCGTCGTCTTCCGGCTCGTCGCCGGCGATCGCGTCGCCCCGGCGCTCGTCGGCGGCGTGTTCGTCGGTTTTTTGGGCGTCGCGATCCTGACGGTCCCGCGCGGGGCGAGCGGCGAGGTCGATCCGGTCGGACTGCTGATGGTCCTGGGAGCGTCGGTCTCGTGGGCGCTCGGCACGTTCGCATCGCCACGCCTGCGTACGCCGCGCGACCCGTTCATGTCCACCGCCGCACAGATGCTTGCCGGCGGTGCGCTCCTCGTTGCCGTGGCGACCGCGGTCGGCGAGCCGGCACGCGCCGATCCCGCGACCTTCTCGACGGACTCGCTCCTCGCGATCGGCTACCTCGTCGTTTTTGGCTCGCTCATCGCTTTCTCGGCGTATACGTGGCTGCTCCAGCACGCGCCGGTCTCGGTCGTGTCGACGTACGCGTACGTGAATCCGGTGGTCGCGGTCCTACTGGGCGCCCTCGTGCTCGGCGAAGCCGTGACGCCGTCGATGGTCCTCGGCGCGGGCATCATCATCGCGGCGGTGGCGTTCATCGTGTCGCGCGGCGAGACGCGACCTGGATGATCGTGTGGTGAGGCGGATCGTGGCGTGCGGCGGCCGCCAGCTGCTGTATCCGGCGCTCACGACGTACCTGCTCGGCCTCGCGCGCCGGACGCGCCCGCGCGTGCTGTTCCTCGGTACGGCGTCCGGTGACGGCGACGACTACCTGCTCTCCTTTTATCAGGCGTTCGCGGGCGCGGACTGCGAGCCGAGCCACCTGGCGCTGTTCGACCGTGTGGTCGACGACGTCGACGCGTTCGTGAGATCGCGGGACATCGTCATCGTCGGTGGCGGGAACACCGCGAACATGCTCGCGATCTGGCGTCTGCATGGCGTGGAGGACGCCCTGCGGTCGGCCTACGCCGACGGGACGGTGCTGAGCGGCTGGTCCGCCGGCTGCCTCTGCTGGTTCGAGGGAGGGATCACCGACTCGTTCACGCCGAAGCTGGGCCCGCTTCGCGATGGTCTCGGTCTCTTGACCGGGAGCGCCTGTCCGCACTACGACTCCGAGGACGCGCGCCGTCCGGTCTACGCGCGAGAGATCGCGGCGGGCCTACCGCCGGGGATCGCCCTCGAGGATGGCGTCGCGGCGCGCTATGACGACGAGCAGCTCGTGGAGGTCGTGAGCGCGCGGCCCGAGGGGCGCGCGTTCGTCGTCGATGCGAGCGGCGAGCGGCCGCTGGCCGTGCGCGTGCTCGTCTGACTCAGCCCGGCCCACCCTCATACAGCTTGCCCGGGTTGAGGATGCCCTTCGGGTCGAGCGCCGTTTTGACCCGCCGCATGACGTCGAGCGCGTCGCCGTGTTCGGAGCGCATGTAGCGCGCACGCACCGCGCCCGTGCCGTGCTCGCCGGTCACCGTGCCGCCGACCTCGAGCGCGAGTCGGTGGAGTCGATCGGCGAGCTCGTCCGCGCGGCGGACCTCGTCCGCGTCGGAGGGATCGATGAGGATCGCGGAATGCACGTTCCCGTCGCCGAAGTGGCCGTAAAAGATGACCGCGATGTGCAGCTCCGCGCTGATCTCGCGCGCCCGACGGATCGTGCGCGGGATCTCCGACAGCGGGACCGCGAGGTCCTCACCGGCGAAGATGCGGTGCTTGTCGGGATGCGCGAGCGCCGCGGCGGCCGCGAGGCCGCTCCGCGCGGCCCAGAGACGTGCGATGTCGGCCTCGGCCTCGGCGAACTTCGTCACGGTCGCGCGGCGCCGCACGATGCCGTCGACGTAGCGGACCGACGAGGCCACGTGATCGGGCGTGCCCTCGACCTCGATGAACAGGACGGCCTCACCCTCGGGGAGCCCGAGCTCGGGCTTCCAGCGTTGAAGCGCCTCGACCGCGCTCCGATCGAGGAGCTCCGCCGTCGATGGCAGGAGGCCGGCTTCGAACAGGTCGTCCAGCGACGCGACGGTGTCCTCGAGCGCGGCGAACGCGGCGAGGACCACGCCACGCGCGGGAGGTCGCGGCTGCACGCGCAGGCGAAGCCGCGTGAAGATCCCGAGCGTGCCCTCCGATCCCACGAAGAGCTTCGTCAGGTCGATGCCGCTCGAGGACTTCAGCGCCTTCGAACGCACACCGCCGGTGGTGATGACCGATCCGTCAGCGAGGACGACCTCCGCACCGAGCACGTACGCGGACGTCGTTCCCCAGCGCACCGCGTGCGGGCCGCTCGCGTTGTTCGCGGCCATACCGCCCAGCGTGCAGGCGCGTCCGCTCCCGGGGTCGGGTGGGAAGAACAACCCGCGCGGCCGCAGCGCGTCCTGCAGGTCCGCGAAGACGATGCCCGGCTCGACGACCGCCTGCAGGTTCGGGCGGTCGATCTCGACGACCGCGCGCATGCGGGCGAACGAGATGACGATCCCGCCGCGGGCCGCGATCGCTCCGCCGGTCTGGCCGGTCCCCGCGCCGCGCGGCACGACCGGTGTCGCGGTCGCGTCGGCGAAGCGCAGGACGCTCGCCACATCGGCGGTCGACACGGGGACGACCACGACGTCCGGCAGCCGCTGCTGACGGAGTGACCAGAACGACGCGTCGTATGCGTAGGGGAGCAGCGTCGCGGGATCGTCGATGACGCGATCGGCGGGGAGTATCTCGCGCAGGCGATCCGCGAGCGTACGTGTTGTCGTCGCCATCGCGACCGTATCCTAGGGTCTATCACTTCGCTCTCCACACACGTCCGTGCCGAGGATCTCGCGACGTGCATCTCGTGCGGACTGTGCCTCAACGATTGCCCCACCTACCGCGTCCTGGGTGAGGAGGCGGACTCTCCGCGCGGGCGGATCCAGCTCATCCGCGATCTGGTGTCGTCTCCCGGCGCGCCGAGCGCGACGCTCAGCGGGCATCTCGATGCCTGTCTCGTCTGCCGGGCATGCGAGACGGCGTGTCCCTCCGGGGTCCCATTCGGCCGGATCATGGAAGGCGCGCGTGAGGTCCTCGCGGAGCGCAGCACCGAGAATCGCGTTCGCCGCGCGATCCGACGCATCGGCCTCGACACGATCGCGCGGCGTCGGCGTCTCGCCATCGCGACGCGGCTCACCGACCTCGTCGTGCGCAGCGGACTGGCCTCCGTGGCGCGCCGCCTCGGGCCGCGTCGGATGCGATGGCTCAGCACGCTGGCGGCGCGTCGTGAGGGCGAGCCGTTCGCGCTCACCCAGCGCGGCGACGCGGACATGTGCCTGTTCGCCGGATGCGTGATGCGTGAGGCGTTCGGTGAGACCGAGCGTGCGACCGTGCGCGTCCTCGAGCGTGATGGCCGGCGCGTGACGGCGCCGATCGAACAGGTCTGCTGCGGCGCGCTGCACGCGCACGCCGGTGACGGCGAGCAGGCCCGGGCGCTGGCCCGACGCAACATCGATGCGTTCTCCGGCACCGATCTCCCGGTGGTCGTCAACGCGGCGGGATGCGGCGCGCACCTCAAGGCGTACGGCGACGTGCTCCACGCGGACCCCACCTGGGCGCGGCGCGGAGCGGCGTTCGCGGCGCGTGTCCGGGACGCGACGGAGGTGGCGCGTCCGCAAGCGGGGCGCGTCGCGCGCCAGCTTCGTGTCGTGTACCAGGACGCCTGCCACCTCGCGCACGGCCAGCGCATACGCGCGCAGCCGCGGGCTCTGCTCCGCGCCATCGACGGCGTGACGCTCCTCGACATCGCGGACGCCGAGCGGTGCTGCGGCAGCGCCGGCATCTACAACGTCACGCACCCGGACCTTTCACGAGAGCTGCAGCGGCAGAAGGTCGCGGCGATCCTCGAAGCGCGGCCCGACGTCGTGGTGAGCGCGAATCCAGGCTGCATCCTTCAGGTCGCGGCCGGGCTACGCGCGGCGGGGTCGAACGTGCCGGTCGTGCACGTCATGCGATTCCTCGACGACCCGGCGGCGTTCGTCTAGGCCCAAAACAGGCCGAACGGGGGGCCGAACGGCCGCCCCGCGCGGCAGCCATTTTCGTGAGAAAATAGACGCACCCATGAGTGTTTCTCGTTCGACCTACCGACACCGCTTGAGCTCCGAAGATGTGCGCAAGGCCCGGATCCTGATCACGAAGGACGCGTGGAAGCTGTTCCCGAACCCCGGCGAGCGTGTCGCGCTCCGCATCGGCGCACGCCGCTTCGATGCCGAGATAAAGTCCGAGAACTGCGTCTGCGTGCCACCGGAGCACGAGCACTACCACCTGATCTGCCCGGCGCTGAAGGGGCAAGCAGGCTTCAAGAGCGGCGCGCTCGTCGTCATCGCGAAGGATTCCGACGGCGGCTACCGCTTCGTCGAGGAGCGGGGCTAGCCTAGACTTCGCCCGTGGCCGGTCCGAACTACATCCTCATTCACGTCTTCGGCACGGTCCGTGACGAGCTCGACCGCGAGGATCGCGGGAAGCGCACGTACTCGGCCTGGCTGCGCGAGTACGTGTCGGAGCAGCCGCAGCGGCTCACGGAGATCGCTCGCCTGCTCGACCTCCTCACGGAGAACGGCTGGCGCGTCATCGGCTCGCCCTACGACTGCGACGTCATGCTGGAGCGGGAAGTGTCGCGGCAGACTGCCGAGGAGGAGCTCCGGCGCGCCGAGGTGTGGGACCGTCTCGTCCGCGTGGCGTCCCCGGATGACGATGGCCACGTGATCTGGCGCGACCACCCGGAGGGCAAGCCGGCCGCGCCCCGTCGCCGGCGACGCGTGCGCCGCCCCCCAACCCGAGAACAGGGCAACTAGTGTCGCGTCCCGTCGCT
>DATEDV010000384.1:0-4864 GCA_035281485.1 Candidatus Limnocylindria bacterium
ACGGCCTCGAAGCGCGCCGTGTCGCCCGGCCGCACGATGCGCTTGAAGCGCATCTCGTCGATCCCGGCGAAGAGACCCAGGCCCTCGCGGTACTCGGGCAGCGCCATCGCCATGACCGTCGCGGCCTGCGCGCAGCTCTCCACGAGGATCACGCCCGGTACGATCGGATTCCCAGGAAAATGGCCCTTCAGGTACCACTCGTCGCCGGTGAAGGTGTGCTCGGCGACGGCGCGGACGCCGGGCTCGAGCTCGGTCACGCGGTCGATGAGAAGGAACGGATCGCGGTGTGGGATGAGCGCCTCGATGCCAGCGCGATCCAGCACGGCCACCGCGCGAGTCTAGAGGGACCTAGCTCGCGAGCGCGTCCACTCCGACCGTGTCGATGAGGTGCGTCGTGACCTGTCCCGAGCGGAACAGATCGCTGGCGAGGATCTTCTTGTGCGCCGGGATGTTCGTGGTGACGCCGACGACCGTGAACTCGTCGAGCGCGCGCTGCATGCGCGTCACGGCCTCGGCGCGGTCGCGTCCCCAGGCGATGACCTTCGCGAGCAGCGAGTCGTAGTACGGTGGGACCTCGTAGCCCTGGAAGCAGTGTGTATCGATGCGGATGCCCGGGCCGCCGGGCTGCAGCCACGTCGTCAGCACGCCGGTCGACGGCGCGAAGTTCTGCTCGCTGTCCTCGGCGTTGATGCGGCATTCGATCGCGTGGCCGCTCACCCAGATCTGCTCCTCGCTGAACGACAGCGGTTGCCCGGTGGCGAGCGCGATCTGCTCCTTCACGAGGTCGATCCCGGTGGTCATCTCGGTCACGGTGTGCTCGACCTGGATCCGCGAGTTCACCTCGATGAAGTAGAACTCGCCGCGCGAGTCGACCAGGAACTCGAAGGTGCCGACGTTCCGGTAGCCGAACCGCACCGCGGCATCGACCGCGCGCCGCGCGATGGCCTGCCGGAGGTCCTCGCTGATCGAGGCGGACGGCGCCTCCTCGATCATCTTCTGATTCCGTCGCTGGATCGAGCACTCGCGCTCGCCGAGGCAGATGCCACTGCCGTACTCGTCCACCGCGATCTGCGCCTCGACGTGGCGCACGCCCTCGAGGCATCGCTCGATGTAGAGGCCGGGGTCGCCGAACGACGCCTTGGCCTCGGTGCTGGCCTGGTCCCAGAGACGCTGCAGCTCCTGCGGCGACGTCACCTTGCGCATGCCGCGTCCGCCGCCGCCCGAACGCGCCTTCACCATGACCGGGTATCCGACGGCCTCGGCGATGCGAAGGCCCTCGGCCATCGTCTTCACGGGTCCGTCCGATCCGGGGATCACCGGCAGTCCGAGCTTCTTCATCGCGACGCGCGTCGCGACCTTGTCGTGGAACCGGCGAAGGACCTCCGGCGGCGGGCCGATGAAGACGAGCCCATGCTCCTTGCAGACCTCGGAGAAGTCCGCGTTCTCGGCGAGGAATCCGTAGCCGGGGTGGATCGCCTGCGCCCCGCTGATCAGCGCGGCGGACATGATCGCCGGGATGTTCAGATAGCTCTCGCGCGCCGACGCCGGCCCGATGCAGATCGCCTCGTCCGCGAGATGGACCGGCAGGCTGTGCGCGTCCGCCTCGCTGTACACGAGGACGGTCTGGATGCCGAGCTCGCGGCACGCGCGGATGACGCGAAGCGCGATCTCGCCGCGGTTAGCGATGAGGATCTTGTCGAAGGACAGGAAGCGCCTCCTCCAACGTCTTCGCGTCCGACACGTTCGCCGTGCGCGCATCGGGGAGGATCCGTTTCGCGAGCCCGGTGAGCACGTTGCCGGGACCGAACTCCACGAACGCGGTCGCGCCCTCCCCCGCAGCGCGCCGCATGCAGGCGACCCACTGTACCGGAGACCACACCTGTTTCTCCAGCAATGTGGGGAAATCCGCCGCATGTTCGTGCACCCGTGCGTCCACGTTCGCCACGACCCGGTAACGAAGTGCTGAGAATCGCGTCACGTTGATCGCCTCCGCGAGCTCTGGTCCGACCGGACGCATCGCGGGCGAGTGGAACGCCGCGGACGTGCGCAGCGGGATCACGCGCTTTGCCCCGGCGTCCTTCAACGCCGCGGTCGCGCGCTCGAACGCCGCGGTCGGACCGGAGATGACGACCTGGCCCGGTGCGTTGTCGTTCGCGACCACGATGCCCGTGCCGTCGATCGCTTTCGCGATCGCTACCGCATCGAGACCGATCACGGCGAGCATCCCGCCGGACGGATCCGCGTTCTGCATGAGCTCGCCACGACGACGGACAAGACGCGCTGCGTCGCCCAGCGCCAGCCCGCCGGCCGCGACGAGCGCGGTGAACTCGCCGAGCGAGTGACCCATCGCGACGACCGGCTCCGGAAGGCCGCCCGCCGCTTCCTCCGCGGCGCGCAGGGCCGCGACCGACGCGGTGAGCAGCGCAGGCTGCGTGTTCGCGGTGCGGTCAAGCTCGCTCTGCGGTCCCTCCCAGCACAGCTTGCGCAGGTCCACGTCGATCGCGTCGCTCGCCTCTTCGTACGCGCGCGCGGCGCCTCGGTAGCGCTCTGCCAGCTCGCGCCCCATCCCGACGGTCTGCGAGCCCTGACCTGGGAACAGCCACGCCACGCCGTTCATAGGACGCGGAATGGTAAAGACCGTGTAACGACGCCGACACATTCCGGCCGTCGAGCACGCGGTCTGCGCGAACGTCGGGCATGAAAGAACAGGTCGTGGAACGGAAGGTCGTGGCGACCGGGCTACCGATCCCCGAGATGATCGCCGGCGCGATCATGGGCGGCCTCGCATCGCTCATCCTCACCTACGTGGACGGCGTCTCGCCGCTGATGCGCCTCGGATCGCCGTGGCTGTATCTCATCGTCGGTGGGGCCGCGCTCCTCGGCGCGCTCGCTTCGATGGTCCTCGCGCGCGACCACGTCGTCGATGCCGAACGCCGCCGCCGGCCCGCGGTCGTCGATCGGGAGCGTCGCGCCGCCTAACGGCCTCCGCGAATGTACGCCGGGAACGCGCCGAAGTAGCGCTCGATCGCGGCGAGGTCGAACTCACGCAGGATCGAGGTGTTCGGCTCCCGGTCGAGCATGAACTCGAACGAGCGACGGAGCAGATCCCGCACGTCGCCGCCGCCATAGCGCTCGTGCTCGGCGCGCGAGATGCGAACGACGTGCGACGTGGCCGTGCGCGCGGCGACGGTCACGTTCGCGATCCACCCGTCGGGCGCGTCAACGATCGCGATATCGATCCGCGGCGCCGTCGTCAACGCAGCGTGATCACCAGGAGGGGCTGACCGTATTCGACGGGCGCGCCGCCGGCGACGAGCACCTCATGGACCTCGCCATCGGCGGGCGCGACGATCTTCGCGACCTGGCCGAGAGACTTGATGCCGCCGAGCACGTCGCCGCGTTTCACCGCGTCGCCTCTCTTCCACTCCCGCTCGGGGCTGAAGACGCCGACGGTCGTCGCATGCACGCGCTGCGTCGGCGGGCGGGTGGGCACCGCGTCGCGCGTCGTCACGGCGGGACGCTCCGTCGTCGCGAGGCTCGCATCGGGTCGCGCCCCGCCGCGCCGCGTGACGGAGACCGCGAAGCTGTCGGCCTCGACCTCGATCGTCACCGCGGGTGAGCCGTCGGCGAGGCGCATCAGATCGTCGAGCAGTCCGAGGACGTGGTCGGTGTCGCTCAAGACGTCGCCTTCTTCATCAGGCGACGCCACCACGAGTCGGGCGGTGGCGGCGGCGATGCGGTCCCGGGGTCGACGATGGCCCCGAAGCCGCGGAAACGCTCGTACCGCGCGGACATGAGATCGGCCCGCGGGATGCGCTCGAGCTTCGCCAGCTGCGCCGCGAGCGCCGTGCGGATCGCGGCGGCCGTCGCGGCATGGTCGGTGTGGGCTCCGCCGGCCGGCTCGGGTATGAGCGCATCCACGACGCCGAGCTCGAGCAGATCGGGACCCGAGAGGCGCATCGCTTTCGCCGCACGCTCGGCCTCGGCCGGGCTGCGCCAGAGGATCGCGGCACAGCCCTCGGGCGAGATGACCGAATAGATCGCGTTCTGGAGCGCGAGCACCACGTCGCCCACGCCCAGCGCCAGCGCACCGCCCGAGCCGCCCTCGCCGAGGATCACGACGACGATCGGCGTCTGCAGGCGCGCCATGAGGAGGATCGACTGCGCGATCGCCTCCGCCTGCCCGCGCTCCTCGCCCTCGGGGCCGGGGTACGCGCCAGGCGTGTCGACGAACGTGACGAGAGGGAGATGGAACTTCTCCGCGAGCCGGTAGAGGCGCATCGCCTTGCGATACCCCTCGGGGTGCGGCATGCCGAAGTTGCGCGCGATGTTCTCCTCGGTCGACGCGCCCTTCTGCTCGCCGACGATGACGACCGGCCGGCCGTCGAGGTCCGCGATGCCGCCGACGATCGCGGGGTCGTCGCGGAAGCCGCGGTCGCCGTGCAGCTCGTGGAAGCGGTCGAAGACCCGGCCGATGATGTCGAGCGTGTGGGGGCGCTGTATGTTGCGCGCGGCCTGCACGGCCTCCCACGGGCTGGCGCGCGTCGCGAGCTGCGCGGGCTCGGTGATGAGGTTCGCATCGACCGGGACGTGACCGTTGTCATCCGCGGTCCGCTTGCTGCCGACGATGCGATCGAGCATCGACACGACTAGAGGCTCCAGCGCAGATCTTGCGACGCGGCGCGGAACGCCGTGAGGAAGAACGCGAGCCGCTCGCGCAGCTGCGGACGCGGAACGATCTGATCGATGAAGCCGCGCTCCAGGAGGAACTCCGCCTTGCCGAAGCCCGTGGGCAGCTTCTCGCCCACGGTACCGCTCGTCACGCGCTCGCCCGAGAAGCGGATGAGCGCGCCCGGCTCGGCGA
>DATEDV010000385.1:0-6236 GCA_035281485.1 Candidatus Limnocylindria bacterium
GGTTTGACCGATGAAGCGCGTAACGATCACTCGGCTGTCGCGGGAGACGGAACACGTCATCGAGTCGGTGATTCGGACTCGCCGACCGATCGTGATCACCAGGTGCGGCCGACCAGTAGCGCTACTGGTGCGCGTGGTCCCAGTCGTGGCCTCCCAGACTCGCCAGCTCGCCCGCGCTCGTCGATGACTTCGCGCCAGCCAGTAGATCTAGATGCGATCCTCGCGGACGTCCGCGCGCGCGTCCGCAAGAAGCGCGAGAGCGGCGAGTACGGGCCGGACCTCGACGCGGCGCTCACGCTCCCGCTCCCCGGCGGACGACCGATCTTCAGCGAGGAGCTGAAGGACCCCTTTCAGGCGTTGCCCGAGGTCCTCGACGAGGACGTGGTCTACGACCCAAAGAGCCGCAAGCGCTACGTCGGCGGGGTCATCACGCTCGCGCGCCGCACGCTCATCGGGCTGCTGCGCTGGTGGCTCGCCGCGATCACCGAGCGCCAGGAGCGCATCAATCAGCTCACCGCTCGTGCTCTGTTCGACCTGCGCGACCGGCCGACGCCCGGCCTCGAGGCGCGCATTCGCAAGCTGGAGCAGTGGCACGAGGACTTCGTCGGCGCGAACCTCCACTCGGTCTACTTCCAGGCGCGCTTCGGCGGGGACGAGCCGGTCATCCGCCGGCAGTCCGAAGCGTTCGCGGAGCTCTTCGCCGGGCGCAAGCGCGTCGTGGACCTCGGCTGCGGCCGCGGCATCTTCCTCGGCCTCATGCGCGACAAGGGCGTCGGCGCGTACGGCGTCGACCTCGACCCGCGCATGGTCGCGCAGTGCGCGGAGCGCGGGCTCGAGTGCGTCGAAGCCGACGCGCTCGGCCACCTGCGCTCGCTGCCGGAGCACGCGATCGACGGGCTGTACGCGCGCCACATCGCCGAGCACGTCCTCCCCGGCGAGCTCGTCTCGCTCCTCCGCGAGGCACGCCGCGTCCTCGCGCCGGGCGCGCCGATCGTGTTCGTCACGCCGAACGTCGCGACCCTGTCCGTCGGCGCGCACTCGTTCTGGCTCGATCCGTCCCACGTGCGCCCGATCCCGCCCGAGCTCTTCCGCTTCTATCTCGAGGTGGAGGGATTCGTCGACGTCGACGTGCGCACGTTCGAGCCGAGCGAGCAGCGTCTTTCCGAGAAAGTCAGCGACGCCACGGTGCGTGAGAACGTGAAGCTGCTCAACGAGACGCTGTTCGGCGACCGCGACTACGCCGTCATCGGACGCGCGCCGGCGTGACCGCGGTCCATCAGTTCCATCCGGTGCTCGCGCCGTTCGACGCGATGAGCAACCACGTCTTCGCGCTGCGCGATCGCCTGCGCTCGTGGGGCTACGAGTCCGAGGCCTATGCCGTACAGGCGAAGCCCGGTGTCGAGAACGAGGTGCTGTCGTACCGCCGGCTCTTTCGAAGTGTGAAGCCCGACGACACGCTCATCCTCCACTTCTCGATGGGCGACGAGGTCTTCGGTCAGCTCGTGAAGATCCCGGCGCGCCGCGTGCTCGTGTACCACAACATCACCCCGCCCGAGTTCTTCAGCGGCATCAACGACCACGCGGCGGCGTTCGCACGACTCGGCCTGCGCCAGCTCGAGGAGATCGCGCCCGCCATCGACCTCGGGATCGGCGTCTCGGCGTACAACCGGCAGGACCTGCACGACATGGGCTTCAAGAAGACCGAGCACGTGCCGATCCTCATCGACTGGGCCCAGTACGACACGGCGCCCGACCCCGCCGTGCTGGCGCGGTGGAGCGTGTTCGGACGGAAGCTCCTGTTCGTGGGCCGCGTGTCCCCGAACAAGCGCCACGACGACCTGCTGCGCATGTTCGCCTACTACCGCGCCGTGATCGACCGCGAGGCGCAGCTGCTCCTCGTCGGCTCGTACCGCGACCACCGCGAGTACTACGCGCGCCTGCGCGAGCTGCAGCGCGCGCTCGGCCTCGAGACCGCGGTCACGTTCACCGGCGCCGTGACGCAGGCCGAGCTCTGCGCCTACTACCGCGAGGCCGACTGCTTCATCTCGCTCTCCGAGCACGAGGGCTTCGGCGTGCCGCTGCTCGAGGCGATGCGCTTCGACGTGCCCGTCGTCGCGTACGACGCCGCGGCCGTCGGCGAGACGGTCGGCGGCGCCGGCGTGCTGCTCCGCGAGCGCGACCTCGCACAGGCGGCCGAGGCGGCGGCGCTGGTGAGCGAGGACAGCGCGCTCCGCGCGAAGCTCGCCTCCGCCGGACGAAGACGGATCGCCGACTTCGACACCGAGAAGGTCGCGCAGCGCACGCGCGAGGTGCTGAGCCTCTAGAGAGCTAAGACGGCGAGTCCCGCGGTCAGCGCCGGCCCGGCGTGTCGGCGACCGTGTACTCGTCGTCGCGAAGCTCGACCACGGCGCCTGGTTCGATCGCCAGGTACACGAGCTCGACGCCCTTCGCGCAGGTGACGCGCAGCGCCTCGGCCGACGATGTGCGCAGCCCAGGAGTGAGGACCACGATCGCCGTGACGTTCGGCGCACGCTTCCGCCGGAGCGTCGAGCTATGGGGATTCCTGTCGTGGAACCAGGTGCGGTACTCGGGCAGGTAGTACCGCAGCAGAAGGAGATCGCCACGCGCGATGAGCAGTGTGGTGCTGGGTGAGTAGTGGTCGCGCACGTAGGCCACACGCGAGGCGAGCTCCCAGTCGTGCCTCGCGATGGACGCGGCGGAGAACGGCGCCGACGTGAACGTGAAGACCAACGCCGGAGCTACCACGCTCGCCGCGAGCATCGACCTCCGTGCCGCTGCCGGCACGGCCCGTGGAGTCCGATCGATCGCGATCGCCGCGATCACGTAGAACGCCGGCAGGATCGACAGCACGTAGCCCGGATCGCCGATGTGCACCGCCGCGTACACGATCGTCGCCGGAACGATCCACGCGGCGACGAGCGCAGTGGTCCTGTCGACGTTCACCGCCCGCCGGCGGATCGCGCGGTACGTGCCGAACAGCACGAGGCACAGCGCCGGCAACACAAAGACGCCAAGCCCCCACGCGATCGCGTCGAGCGTGGCCGAAACGTTCCGCCCGAGAGCGGGCAGGCCGTGCGCCAGCACCGAGTGCGTGCCCTGCACGAATTCGGTCTGACGGGCGACGGCGTTGAGGTACGCCGGGAATCCGTCGGAGAGCGCCGCGGTGGGCACGAGCCAGGTGAGGCATCCGAGCAGCAGGGCCGCGGCGGAGACCGCGCGCGCTCGCCAGGGCAGCGGCCAGATGGTCCACACCCATGCGGCCGCCCAGATCAGCAGCAGGTCCTGCCGGAATCCGGTGACGATCCCGAAGACGACGCTGGCGAACAGTGCCGCGACCGCGCCGCGGCCGCGGGCATACAGGAAGCATGCGGCCAGCCCGATCGAGAGCAGTGCGAGGAGCGCATAGGGGTATGCGACGTCGCTGTAGAGCCAGACGAGCGGATTCAGGACGAAGCCGAGCGCGACGAGAAGAGACGACCGCTCCGATGCGAAGGTCCGGGCCAGGAGAAAGAGCGCGACCGCGGCCAGCGCCGTGGCGATCATCGACACGAGCACCAGCGCGGCTTTGCTGTCGGCCGTGAAGTGACGGGCAACGCTGGCGGTCGCGACGTACAGGATGTACCCGGGTGGGTGTGGCCGCTGTCTCGCCGTCACGTAGTCGACGTGGAAACCGTCCTCGAGCGCCCGCGCGTAGAGGACCGAGTCCCAGTCCCACAGCTGCGAAGCGGCGACCGGCACACGCGTCGCCAGCGTCAGCGCGAACAACATGCCGGCGATCAGCGCGATCCGCGTGACGCCGGACACACGAGAGAGAACGACCGCCTGACCCACCAAAACGGACGAACGATATCCCGAGACCGCCGCATGCCCGCAAAAGGGCGACAATCGCTCGGTGACCGAGCGGCTGCGCATCGCGGACCAGATCGTGCCGACGCTCGCGTACGGTGACGCCATCGGCAACGATGCGCTCGAGCTGCAGCGCCTGTTCTGGTCGCGCGGCGTGCAGTCCGAGATCTTCGTCGACGAAGCCAAGCCCGAGATGCTCGCGTTCGCGCGCTCGTGGCGCGACAGGCGACCGGCACGTGCCGAGGGCGGCCCGCTGCTGATCCACGTGTCGATGGGCAACGACGCGATCGACGAGGTCGCCAAGCTGCCCGGTCGCAAGGCCGTGATCTACCACAACATCACGCCCGCGCGGTACTTCAAGGGGGTCAACCCGCAGGCGGAGCGCTACAGCGAGATCGGCCGGCGGCAGCTGAAGGATCTCGCGGCGCAGGCGGAGCTCGGCATCGCCGACAGCGAGTTCAACCGCCGCGAGCTCGAGGAGCTCGGGTACCGGCGGACCGCGGTGGTGCCGATCATCGTCGACTGGGGCTCGTTCGACGTCGAGCCGGATCCGTCGGTGATGCGCACGCTCTCCGAGGAGCGGACCTCGATCGTCACCGTGGGCCAGCTCCTCCCGCACAAGGGCATCCACGACGTCATCGCCGCGTTCGCGCGCTACCGCGAGCGCGACCGCGGCGCACGGCTCTTCCTCGTCGGGTCGACGGCGATGTCGGCGCAGTACATCGAGCGCCTGCGGGCGGACGTCGAGCGCCTCGGCCTGCGCGACGCGGTGACGTTCACCGGCACCGTGCCGATCGAGCAGCTCGTCGCCTACTACCGCGGCGCGACCGCGCTTCTCACGCTCTCCGAGCACGAGGGGTTCTGCGTGCCGCTGCTGGAGGCGATGCGCAGCGAGCTCCCGATCGTCGCGAACGCGGCCGGCGCGATCCCCGACACGCTGGGGGACGCCGGCATCCTCGTCGCGGACGAGTCCGCCGAGAACGTCGCGGACGCGCTGGAGCGTGTCGTCGGCGACCGCGAGCTGCGGCGCGACCTCATCGCCAAGGGACGCGCGCGTCTCGCGGAGTTCACGCCCGAGCGCGTGGCGGATCGCCTGCGCGACGCGCTCGCGCTGGCCGGCTGGGATCTCCCCGAGCGCCGCACGCGAAAGGTCGTCGTGCTCTCGAGCGACCAGCGCTGCGGCATCCATCACTACTCGCTGTCGCTCGCCGACGGGCTGCGCAAGGGCGGGCACGACGTGACGTTCGTCGGGGTGAAGCATCTCGACAGCCGCGACCTCGCGAAGAAGGTCGGCTTCATCGCGATGGACACGGATGCGGTGATCGTGGAGCACGAGCTCGGCATCTTCTCCGACGTCCCGTTCGTCCGCGCGCTGCTCTCCTTCTGGCGGCGGCGGATCCCGGTCGTGCTCTCGCTGCACGAGATCGAGCCCGAGAAGTTCCACCACTTCCGGCGGATCTCGAGCGCCCTGCATTACCGCCCGCGCTACGGCAGGCTGCTCGAGCTCATCCGCGCGGGGTGGGTGACGCTGCGCATCGCGAACTGGTTCCTCCGCTACCGCGCGGTGCTCGCGTTCATGGGCGCCCTGCCGGTCCATCACGTGACCCACTCGGAGCGCTCCGATCGCTGGGTGACGCTGCTCACCGACGACGCGCGCAAGCGCGAGCGCTTCCCGCTCGTCCTCGTCCCGCTCGAGGACACCACCCTCCCCAAGGACGATGCCGAGAAGCGCGCGCTGCGCGAGCGGCTCGGCCTTCCGGGGGACAAGTTCATCTTCGTCTCGCCCGGCTTCTTCTTCCGCCGCAAGCGTTTCACGCAGGTGATCTCGGCCGCGCCGCGGGACAGCGTCGTCGTGCTGTCCGGGACCCGCTCCGGCAACGAGCCGGAGTATTTCGACGAGGTGATGGCGTACATCAAGGAGCGCGGCTTCACGAACGTCGTCGTGAACACCGACTACGAGACGATGGGCCAGTACGTGGCGGCAAGCGACGCGGTCGTCCTCTATTACGAGGACGTCTTCCAGAGCGCGGTCGCGGCGCAGGCGATCTGGGCGGGGCTCCCGTGCATCTTCTCCGAGGCGCGCGGCTTCGAGGTCTATCACGGCGCGGGTCTGGTGGCCCGCGACACCGGCGAGCTCATGGAGCACATGCGCGAGATCCAGAAGCCGGAGACGTACGCGCGTCTGCGCGCTCGCGTGCGCTACCTCCAGCGGATGCTGTCGCCCGAGCGCAACGCCGACCGCTACCTCACGCGCGTCGGCTAGCCGTGAAGGACATCCTCATCGTGGTCCAGCGCTTCGGCGACGAGGTCGTCGGCGGCTCCGAGGGCCACGCGCGCGTTGTCGCGCAGCGCCTCGCGCGCTCGCATCG
>DATEDV010000386.1:0-2244 GCA_035281485.1 Candidatus Limnocylindria bacterium
CGGGCGGTCCCACCAGCAGCAGGCTGTGACCACCGGCGGCCGCGACCTCGATCGCGCGCTTGGGCGTCTCGTGTCCCGCGATATCACCCAGATCGACGGGATGCTGCGGCGACGCCGCGGGAGGAGGCGGAGCCGCCGGGGCACGACGCAGACGCCCCTCGACGTGCTCGACGACGTCACGGAGCGACGCGAAACCATACGCCTCAGGACCGAGCGCGGCGGCCTCGGCGACGTTCTCCCGCGCGACAAAGGCGGCCGCGACGCCGTCGGTCGCCGCGCGTCGCACGCGGGCCATCACGCCGCGCACCGGGCGGAGCGTGCCGTCGAGCGCGACCTCGGCGATACAGACGGCCTCGACGTCGCGCGTCAGCTGGCCGGTCGCACGGAGCACACCGAGAGCGATCGCGAGATCGAAGCCTGTGCCCTCCTTGCGCCGTTCCGCGGGCGCGAGGTTCACGACCACGCGACGGAGCGGGAACTCGAACCCGGAGTTGCGGATCGCCGCGCGGACGCGCTCGCGGGCCTCGGACACGGCCGCGTCCGGCATGCCGACGACCGTGAACGCGGGCAGTCCGTTCGCCACGTCGGCCTCGACCGTCACCACCTGGCTCTCCAGGCCCCATAGCGCGCAGGCGCTGACGCGCGCGACGGAGCGCGCCGTCACGGCGGTCGCGACGGCGATGGTCACATGCGCAGGCTCGGCCGGACCGGACGACCGGTGCACGGCACCCATGGCCGGTACCGCGGTACTGATCGCGCGCGACCCGCCACACTGTGGCCGCATGTCGTGGCGGATCGCACTTCTGTTCTTCGCTCTGGGGGTGCTGACGAGGATCCCGTTCCAGACGGACTTTCTCTGGGCGCACGACTCGGTGCTCTACGCACGCGCCATCGAGCGCTTCGATCCCCTCGACCACCGCCCACAGGCGCCGGGCTATCTGTATTACGTGCTGCTGATCCGGGCGATCGACGCCGTCGTTGGCGATCCCAACCGCGCCATGACGATCGTGAGCCTTCTCGCGGGGGCGGCGGCCGTCGCGCTCCTCTATCTGTTCGCCGCACGGCTGTACGACGAGCGGACCGCGCGAGCGAGCGGCGCGTTCCTCTTGACGGCGGTGACGTTCTGGGCATACGGCGGCGTGGCGTACCCGTACACGCTCCTGGCCGCCCTCTCGATCGGCTGCGCGTTCCTGTTCTGGCTGGCGTTTCGCGCGGGGGCGGGGCACGGCTGGCGTTTCGCGCTTGCCACGGCGGCGTACGGGATCGCGCTCGGCTTCCGGAGCGACCTTGCGGTCTTCCTGGCGCCGCTCTGGATCGTCGCCGCGCTGACCGCACCCCGGCTCGCGGCCGTTGGCAGCGCCGCCCTCGGCGCGGGCCTCGTCGTGTTCTGGTACGTCGCGTCGGCCGCGCTGAACGGCGGGATGGCCGCCTTCGCCGAAGCGCTGCGGACACAGAGCGAATTCGTCAATGAGGAGTACAGCGTCTTCGGCGCACGTGGACTGACCGCCGTCGCGGCGAATACCTACGAGCTCGCGCGCTACCTCGGCCGCGCGCTGTACTTCCTGGGTCCGCTGCTCATCGCGGTCCCGCTCTCGGCGAGCGCGCGGCGGATCGAGGCGAGCGCCCCCAGGCGTGCGGCCTTCGTGGTCCTCTGGACGTTCACGCCGCTCGCGATGTACGTGCCGATCCACGTCGGCGAGTACGGCTACGTCTTCAGCATGCTCCCCGGGCTATGCGTGCTCGCGGCCCGCGGCGCGATCGCGCTGGCCCGCGGCTCGCGGATGCCGCGCACGCTGCCGTGGATCGTCGCCACGGCGGCGCTGGCCAACGCGGCGATATTCCTGGTGAGCGATTCCCCGCTGTCGGCCCGCGATCTCGCCCGACGCGACCGCGGCGTGGCCGAACGCATCGAGCGTCTGAACGAGCCTGACCTCGTGGGTGCGACGATCCTCGCGGCGTACGACGGGATGATCGTCGAGCACTACTTCCATGAAGCGCGTCTCGACCCGGCTCACGTGGTCTTGCATTACGACGTGGCGCGACCGCGCAGAGAGCTGGTCTTCAGCACGCGGATATGCGATCGCGCGGGCAATTCATGCCGCGAGCGCGAGCCGGTCCTCGCCGTGTGGGACGACCTCATACGGGTGAGGGGCAGCGGTTGGGAAGAGCTCCGCATGCGGCACGGCGCCAAGCTCCGCGTCGCGCGAAACATGAACAACGTGAAGATGGTGATCGATGGGCTCT
>DATEDV010000387.1:0-4924 GCA_035281485.1 Candidatus Limnocylindria bacterium
CTTCGTCGAGGCCCTGCGACCCGACGACCGCGTGCTGCTGTGCAGCGACGGGCTCACGCGTCACGTGGATCCGGAGGAGATCGCGACGGCCGCCTCGGGCGAGGACGTGCGCGTCGCCGCGACCGCGCTCGTCGACCTTGCGAACGCAAGAGGTGGGCAGGACAACATCACCGTGCTGCTCCACGCGCCAGGTCAACCGGCGTCGGCGACGCGCACGGCCGGCCGCGCCGCGGCGTTCGCGCTCTTCGCGCTGCTCATCCTCGTGACGGTGGGCGGGGCGATCGCGGTGCTCTACGCGGTGGGCACCGCACCGTCCGCGACCGCGCGCCCGAGCGTATCGCCCTCGCCGACCGACTCTCCCACGCCGTCCCCGACCTTCTCGCCGACGCCGTTCCCGAGCCCGACCGCGACGCCGTAGCGCTAGAAGCCGAGGCGACCCAGCGCGCGCCGCGCGGCCGGCAGGCCGAGCGCGACGGCGAGACCGCCGACGAGCACGGCGCCTTCGACGATCCACGCCCCGACCACCGTCGCGGCGGTGAGCGGACTCGCGCTCACGTGGGTCGGGCATGAGTCGGTCGGATAGAACGTCGGGTCGTAGTGCCACGTCGGCAGGATCTCGTAGATGCTCCCGAGCACGCCGGGGATCGGGACGCCCGAGATGTACGGATAGAAGACGACGAAGAAGATCACGGCGCAGCCGAGCACGACGAGGACGCTCCGCCGGCTGCGCTCCCAGACGACCGCGAGCACCGCCGCGAGGCTGAGGAGGTAGAACGGCAGGGCGGTGAAGAAATGGTAGAAGAACAGCACGCGTGAGATCGGGATCCACGCGACGTACTGCGCGAGCATGGCGAGCGAGACGAGGCCGAGCGACCAGGATCGCGTGCGGATCGCGAGGGCGATCGTGAGCGCGGCGGCAGGGAGCGCGGCCCAGTAGAGCACGACGTTGCCGGCGTCGTAGATGTAGCCGTTGTTGCCGCCGTCGCTCTGCGCGAAGTACCAGTACACCGGCTTCATGTCGAGCGGCCAGCTCCACCACGGCGAGCCCGCGCAGTGCGGCGAGGTGAGCGAGCTGTGATACCAGTACATCTGCTGCGTGAGCTCCCAGAGGTTCCAGCCATAGGGCGCGGTGGACCCGCCGAACCAGCGCGCGTAGCTCGCGAGGTAGATGAGCAGCGGGATCACCGCGAACGCGCCGAACAGCAGCGCGGCGTTGCGCCCACGGCCCGCGAGGAGATCGAACGGTCCACCGCCGCCGGGCCGCCCGCGCTCGTAGGCGAGCGCGGTCGACGCGACCGCGAGCACGAAGACGCCGCCGAGCGTGTACACCGCAGCCCACTTCGACGCGACACCGAGACCGAGCAGCACGCCGGCGATCACCACGTCCAGCGCGGCCCAGCGACGGGGATTGTGCGCGGCGACGATGAAGTACCAGGCCGCGACGATGAACGTCGTCACGTACACGTCGTTCATCCCGATGCGCGCCTGCGCGAACATCGAGCCGTCGAGCACCACCGCCGCGCCGACGAGGGGCGGAACCAACGCGGATGCGAACAGGCGGCGTGCGAGCAGGACGAGGAAGAACGCGAGCACCGCGCCCAGTGCGACGCCCGGGATGCGCCAGGCGAGCGCGTGGCGTCCGGTCTCGATGCGCTGCGCACCACCCTCGCCGGCGACGAGGAGCTTGTCGTCCTCGTTGTCCACCGCGAGAAGCGAGCCCGACACGGGGATGGCCGCGAAGGGCGAGGCGCCGTGCACCTCGACCACGACGACGCGTCCGTCCGCCACCGCGTAGAGGAACTGCGTTCGCGGCACGACGACCAGCGCCGTCGCGCCCGACGCGAACGATCCGGTGCGCGCGTTCCCGAGCGCGACGGACTCGCGCTGCCCGCTCGGCAGGTCGTAGACGTCAAGCGCGGGCGTGTCGGCGCGCGCGACGAAGAGGCGGTTGGGCGCCTGGGCATGCGCGACGGCGCGTGCCGGCCCGCCGCCCGGATGCTGGCGCGTCTCCTTTCCGGTGAGCGCTTCCACGACACGGACGTCGCCGCGCGGATCGACGACGTAAAGCTCGCCGCCGTCGGTGTTGGTCGCGATGGCGACGGCGCCGATCGGCAGGACGATGGGCGCCACGTCCATCGTCGTGTAGATCGCGACACCCGTGCCGGTCCCGACCGCGACGCGACCGCCCGCCATCGCCAGCGCGGTGACGGGCCCGCTCACCGGAAGGCGCACGCCACGGATCTGGAAGCTGCTGGGTTGCCCCGCCAGCGGATGCTGGAACAGCTCGCTGTCCGTGACCCAGACGATGCGTTCGCGGTCGAGGACCAGCGCGCGCACGCCCAGGGCGCCCTTGACCACATCCCGCCGTTGACCTTCACGCGAGACCACGCTGATCGAGCCGTCTGACGTGGCCGAGGCGCGCGTGCCATCGGGCCCCACGGCGAACGCGGTCATGTTGGGAGTCGATACGGCCTCGTGACCGACGACGCGGTCGCCGCCGAACGCCAGGATGCCGAGCGCCATGATCTCCTTCGCGAGGTGCGGGTGCGTCCACTCGTAGGGGTCGCGCTGCGCCAGAAGCTCGAACGCGGTGCGCGCGTGATAGACCTCGTCGAAGTACATGTCGCGCGGATGGTCGAGTCGGTAGCCTCGCGTCAGCAGGACCGCGAGCGCGACGAGCAGCGCCACGGTGACGTCGCGGCGTGTCGGAGCGTGACCGAGCCGGAGCGCGGCGGGGATGCGCCACGCACCGGAGGGTGCCGCGGCGGGGGAGGCCGCGGCGGCGCGGGTCACACCTCGCGGGCGGTCGAGGCGCGCCTCGCCGCGGACGAGCCGCCACGCGACCAGACCGGCCAACGCCAGCATCACCAGCGCGATCGCGATCTGGCCGCTGCGTGAGAACAGCGACGCCTCGAGCCATTCCGGTGACCGCAGGTCGTTCTGCGCGTAGCGCGTGAACGCGAAATACAGGGTCGCCGCGAACGCCAGCGAGAGCGCGATGTATGGCCAGAGCAGCCGTGCGCGAACGACGGCGAGCGGCAGCAGGAGGACGAACGCCGGGAAGAGGTAGCGCTCGTGCGCGCGCGTGGGAAGGAAATAGAACGCGCACGCGGCGATCGCCCCGGCGGCGAGGAAAGCCGCGGTGTCGCGGCGCCGCCAGAGCGGCAGGCACGAGAGCACGAGGCCCGCGACGAGGAGCACGGCCCCGAAGACGAAGAAGGCGTCGTCGGGCTGCCAGAAGTCGCCGACGATCGACCACACGTTGAACGCGAACAGCGAGGTGTACGGATAGGTCTCCGATGCCTTGCGCACGAGCGCCACGAGCTCCGCCGGTCCGGCGCGGAACGGCGCCCCGAGCGCGAGCACGATCACGACGCCGGCGATGGCGACCCGCACGAGGGGCTCGACGCGGCGGGTACGGATGGCCTCGATGAGCGCGCCCGCTCCGATGACGACCGCGCCGATGCCGAACTGCGGCTTCACCATCGCGGCGAGGCCGGCGAGCGCGCCCGCGGTCGCCCAGCGGCCGGTCCCGGCAGCGATGAGCGCGGCGAACAGCGGCAGCGTGCCCACCGCGTCGATCTGACCCCAGAATGGACCGGCGAAGATCGCGGCCGGCGAGAGGGACCAGAGACCGGCGGCGAGCACGGCGCTCGCGCGACCGCCGTGGCGCCACGCGAGCATCGCGGCGAGCGCTGCGATGGCGACGTCTGCCGGGATGCTCGCGGCCTTCACCGCCAGCCGAAGGAGCTCGCCGTCGAGGAGCCTGCCGAAGATCCAGAGGACGTAGAGGTAGCCGGGCGGGTAGTCGCTGAAGTACTCCGGCGAGTAGAAGGCCGCGGGCCCGACCTGCGCGAGGTGCTCGGCCCACGCCTGGAACGTCCCGACATCGCTTGGGAAACCCGGCGATCGCAGCGTCGCGAGGCGCACGAGGACGCCGAGCGCGATGAGTCCGACGATGGCGAGGCGCGCGCGACGCTCGTCGCGTGCCGCGACGTCCGCGCGCGTCATTGCCAGTAGTGGAAGCGCGTGATCGCGATCATCGCGTAGACGTTCACGACGATCGACGCGATCACGGCCGCGATGAACAGCCAAGACGGTCGCCGGCGCCACGTCTCCGCGCCGCGCGCATCACCGCCGAGCGCGAGCGCGACGAGGAAGGGCTGCACATCGAGCGAGAAGCGATAACCGAACTGCTGGAAGCCGACGGTACCGTGCAGCACGTCGGGTAGCAGCGCGAGGGCGGCGGCGAGCGCGACCGCAGCCGTCGCGCGGTCCCGGCGGATGTGGCGAAGCCCGGCGAAGACCCACAGGAGCGCGGGCGTCGTGAGGAAGAGGCTCATGCCGATGCCCCGCGGTCGCAGGAAGAACGGCGAGCCCTCCACGAGATCGGGAGGCTCGAGAAAGATCGCGTAGAAGTGACGTGGCAGATAGAACGGCGAGAACAGACCGCGCGTGAAGAACACATCCCCTTCGGTGAGGTGCGTGTACCCCGCGTCGAACACCGATCCCCAGCGGAGGAGGTTGTAGCCCACGTACAGCACCGCGAACGGCGCGCCACCGGCGACGACGCCGCCGAGCTCGCGAAGGTACGGTCTGCCCGAGCGCGTCGCGAGCAGCAGCGCGAGCGCAGGCGCCGCGGCCGCGACGGGCAGGCGTGCGAGGGCCGCGAGCCCGATACACGCGCCGACAAGCAGCGGTCGGTCGCCGCGCGCGGCGAAGAGCAGGGCGGCTGATAGGAATGGCATCGCGACGGCGTGGGCCGCGTACCACGAGCGACCGTCGACGCTCGTGAAGAGCAGCGTCGTGCCGAGCATCGAGAGGATCGCGCCGCCGACGGCGACGAGCTTCGGCGCGCCGTAGGCGCGGAGCGCGAGGTAGAGGATGCCGGCCGACAGCCCGCCCGCGACTCGCGACACGAGCA
>DATEDV010000388.1:0-6790 GCA_035281485.1 Candidatus Limnocylindria bacterium
TGCCGCAGCGCGGCAGGTCCCGCGCGCGCAGAGCTTCGACGAACGCGCGAACGCGCTCGTTCTCGGTCACGACATGCCGGACGCGCCGAGCGAGCGTCGCGTCCTTCGGCGCGAGGCGGTCGACGTCAGCGAGCGTGGCGTCGCGCAGCGCGGCGAGGCCAAGACGCCGTGCGGCCTCCTCGCACTGCGCGCGCCGCTCGTTGTACGCACCCTGCTTGGCGTTGTCGTGCGCGATGGCGGAGTCGACCACCGCCAGCTCGACGCTCTCCGGGATGGGCACGCGATCGATCTCGGCCTTCCGCATGTCGATCAGGAGCGCCTCGCCCGTCCGCGCCAGGCCCGCGGCGAGCTGATCCATCGTCCCGACACGCGCGCCCACGATGTCGCGCTCGGCCTTGTGCGCGGCGTACGCGAGCGCCAGGTCGTCGAGCGCGAGCGAGAACGCGTCGCGCAGCGCACGCAGCAGCGCCACCTCGAGCGCCGCGCTGGACGACAGGCCCGCGCCCGGCGGCACGCGCGAGGCGATGCCGGCGTCGAAGCCGCGGATCTGGTGTCCGGCCTGCGTCAGCACATGCGTGACGCCCCGGATGTAGTCGCCCCAGTCGCCGTGGTGGCGCTCCTCGCCAAGGCGGTACGCGATCGGCATGTAGCCGTCGCTCTCGACGCGGACGACCCGGTCCTCGCGCGGGGAGAGCTCTACGACGGTGCGCTGCGGCGTCGCCGTCGGAAGGACCAGGCCCTCGTTGTAGTCCGTGTGCTCGCCGATCAGATTCACGCGTCCGGGAGCGTCGGCGCGGTACACGTCGCTCCTATAACACCATCGCCGTCGCTGCCGTTCGCTCCCACGGATACTTGGCGGGTGATCCGATACCGACGCGCCATGCTGTCGGCCGTCGAGCGCCTCGCGGGGGGTCGCCTGCACGACCTCCGGCGCTCGCTCTGGCGCCGCCAGGTCTATCTCTATGTCACCCCTGGTGACGTGCTGGTCGAGCGTGCCCTCCGTGGCTTTCCCGAGGAGATCCGGGCGCTCGGTCGGCGCTGCCGGATCATCCGAACGAACGCGCGTGGCGGCGGCGGCTTCTACCCGGAACGCAACGAGGTCGAGCTCGCCGCGGGCGTCGAGACCTACGAGGGCCTGGGGCAGGTCGAGCTGTCGGCCTGCCACGAGCTGTTCCACTTCGTGTGCTGGAACCACCCCCTGTACCGGCGCGACGAGGAGCGCGACTTCGCGTATCTCCGCCGCGCGGTGCGCGACAGCCGACCGCATCTCGCGGAGTTCCCGCGTTACCGCGACTGGGTCGTCGGCTCGTTCCTCGGGCAGGGCGACCACGCGAATCCGGTCGAGTACTTCGCCGATATCCCGACGAACTTTCGCGACACCGCGGAGCTGCCACCGGCGATCCGCGCGCACTTCGCGCCGCTCATCGACGGCAGCGCCCCCACCATCGACCTGACGCGCGAGCCGGATTGGCCGATGACGAACGACTACTTCGCGCTGGCCACGTTCCAGCGCTGGCTCGCCGGGAGGGACTGAGCCTGCGCCGGGAATAGCGACGAGGACCGCGATCCGCCGGTCGGCGGCACCGCGGTCCTCGTCATGTTCGCTTTGCTGCTAACGCAGCTGGACAGGCGACCTAGACGGTCGGCTGCGGGATCGGACCTTTCTCCGTCCCGGGCTTCTCGCGTGGCGTGTCGGTGGGCTCGCCGAGCGGGATGGCCGGCTCGTCGCCGCCCTTCTTGCCGACTTCGCCTGGGATGGGCTCACCCGGGCGCGGGGGAAGTCCACCGTCACGCACTACGGCTTGACCTCTCCACCGGTGTCCACGCCTTCGCGCTTCTTGCCAGCGTCGCCGTAGTCGCCGCCCTTCTTGCCGATGTCGCCCTGGCCCTGACCACCTTGCTTGCCGGTCTCGGGCCACTCGCCCTGCTTCTTCTTCTGCTCGTCACCGAGGTTCGGGTTCTTCTCCTGCATCGAAGAGGTCCTCCTGCGATCCGAGTCGTCCGTGAAAGGACGCAGTGAGAGGTCGAGCAGGTGGTGTGCCAGTGTCCTGTCCCCGGCCAAGCGTCGCTGCCCCCGCTTGCTTGCGGAGCGGACGCATGCCGCGGCGCACCGCATCGGTCGACGAGCGGCGCGGGTAAAGACGCGCGGCGCCGGAGGTCCGGCGCCGCGCGTTGGTCAGGCGAGGATGGTGGTGCTGAGCGAGTCGATGAGCGAACGCGGGCTCGTGCCGGGCCCGAAGATCTGCGGACCGGCGTAGAAGATGAGGACGAGCACGATGAGGATCAGCAGGATGATGCCGATGATCATGCCGGCACCGAAGCCGCCCTCAGACGACCCGCTTGGATTCACGTTGACTTGGCCCATTGGAACCTCCTCTAACTAGGTCGCTAAAGACGCTCGCAAGCGCCATGCCGGACCGCGCGCTCACTTCTATGCTCGCCCTCCGAATGCGCAGAGGGCCGCTTCGCCACAAGTGGTTTGCGGCCTTCACGGCGGCGATCGGTCTTGGCTCGGTCGCCGACGAGGTCGCGCGGCTCGCATTACCGCTCCTCATCCTCGATCTGACCCACTCGATCGCCGCCGCGGCGACGCTGCGCGTCGTGCAGTCCGTGCCCTACATCCTCTTCGGCGCGCCCGCCGGCGCCCTCATCGACCGAGTGGACAAGCGCCGACTACTCATCGCATGCGACGTGGCGGGGATCGCACTGACGGCGGCGATCCCCCTGTCCGCGGTCGGCGGTGTGTTCTCGGTCGAGCTCCTGTACGTCATCGGCTTCCTGCTCGGTACGGTCGAGGTGCTCTGGGGCGTCACGACGGACTTCAGCGTCGTTCCGTCGCTCGTCGAGGAGCGCGAGCTCACCGAGGCGAACGCGATCTTCTTTGCCGCCGACCGAGCGGCGCGGATCGTCGGGCCGACGCTGGGCGGGCTCGCGATCGCTGCGATCGGCGGCGTCAACACCATGTGGATCGCCGCCCTTGCGTTCCTGCCGACCCTCGCTCTCTTCTACCGGATGCCGCCGATCCTCGAGATCGCGTCGAGCCAACACGCCCCGCTCACCGTCCGGAACGTGATGAAGGAGATCGGCGATGGCTTCGCATTCGTGTGGCGGCTGGAGGTCCTGCGCTGGCTCCTGCTCGCCATGTCGATCGCCAATCTCGGCGGGATCGGGCTACGCGTGCTCGTGTTGTACGTGCTGCGCGAGGAGCATCGCCTCGATGAGGTCTCGATCGGGATCGCGCTCTCCGTCAGTGGCGGACTGACGATCCTCGGCTCGCTCCTCGCCCCACGGCTGGCGCGTGGCCGGCCGATGGGTCACAGCATGATCGCGGTGATCCTCGCGTCCGGTCTCGCCGCGCTCGCCGCGGCGTTCGCCGGTGACTGGCGACTCATCACGCTCTGCTTCACGGGACGTGAGATCGCGTGGCAGGCGTTCATCATCTACGCGTTCATTCCGCGGCAGCGTGACGTGCCGGCGCATCTGCGCGGCCGCGCGAACGGCGCGTTCCGGACGGTCGTGCTCATATCCAACAGCGCATCGCCCGCCGTGCTGTCTGCGATCGTCGTGGCCGCATCGAGCGCCGTCGCGTTCGCCGTCGCGGGGCTGCTGGCGATCGCGAGCGCGGGCATCGCGGCGCTCACGCCGCTCCGCGACTACGCCGTGCGCGAGCCCGCCGCGGACGATGTAGCCGGTAGGGTCGCGGCCGAGCGCGACGTGACCGCGACGGTCGAGTGACGTGCGCGCATTACGCTTCGCGCGTTGGACTGGCTCGTCGTCGTCGCCCTCATCGTGCTGCTCGTATGCGTCGCGATCTTTTTCCGCGCATTCCGCGCGGCTCACTGCCCGCACTGTGGCAAGTGGATCCGCGTCGCGCAGCGATACTGTCCCCACTGCGGCCAGGAGCTCGGCTGACGACCGTCGGACGCTGCGGGCGCTCATAGACTTGCCGCGATGCCCGAGGAGCGGAGGCTCGTCACGATCCTGTTCGCGGACATCGTCGGGTCGAGCGCGGCGGGCGCGGCTCACGACCCTGAGGTCGTCCGTCGCACGCTCGGGCGCGCGTTCAGCGAGATGCGCACGGTCCTCGAGGCGCACGGAGGATCGGTCGAGAAATTCATCGGCGACGCCGTCATGGCCGTCTTCGGCGTTCCCCTCGCGCATGACGACGATCCCGAACGCGCGGTTCGGGCCGCCGTGGCGCTCCGTGAGCGCGTAGCCGAGCTTGGGACGACGAGCCGCTTCCCGATCACGCTCCGGATCGGCGTGAATACGGGTCACGTCGTCGCCGGCGCGGGCGCGGAGACGCTCGTGACCGGTCCGGCGGTGAACGAGGCGGCGCGATTGCAACAGGCGGCCGGCGAAGGCGAGATCCTCGTCGGAGCGCTCACGCGCCGCCTCACGGGCGGCGGTGTCGCGTACGACGCGCGGCGAAGCGTCGCCGCGAAAGGCATCGGCGAGCTCGAGGCGCACCCCGTGGCGTCACTCGCGACCGCCCTCCCCGAGCAGCATCGCGGCATCACTGGCCTGCAGGCGCCGCTCGTCGGGCGCGACGAGGAGCTTCGCCTGCTGGTGGGTGCGTATCGGAAGACCGCGTCGGAGTCGCGCGCGTCGCTCATGACGGTCTTCGGCAGTCCCGGCGTCGGCAAGTCGCGTCTGGTGCGCGAGCTCATCGAGAACATCGACGCCTCACGAGTCAGGCGTGGCCGCTGCCTTCCGTACGGCGAAGGCATCACGTTCTGGCCGCTGGTCGAGATCCTGCGCGAGGATCTGGGGATCGGTGCGACGGATACGCACGATGAAGCGACCGCGAAGGTGCGCGCGGGCGCGCTCAGTGGTTTCGCGGACTCGACCGATGATGCGGACGCGGTCGCCCGGCGTTTGACCGCCCTTCTCGGTCTGGCACGGACGGAGGACGTGCTTCCCGATGTGCCGTCGAGCGACATCCAAAGAGAGCTCCGGTGGGGCGTCCGCCGCTACCTCGAGCGGCGCGCCGATGCCGCTGCGCTCGTCCTCGTCTTCGACGACATCCACTGGGCCGAGCCACTGCTCCTCGACGTCATCGAGCACCTCGCGGAGTGGGCACGGGCACCGATCTTCATCCTGTGTCTCGCGCGACCCGAGCTGCGCGACACGCGTCCCGGCTGGGGTGGCGGCCTGATGAATGCGGCCGCCATCGTTCTCGAGCCGCTCACCGCCGAGGAGTCGAGCCGACTGGTGCGCGAGCTGCTGAACGTCGATGCGCTGCCGGATGCGCTGCGCGCTCAGGTGATCGCACGCGCCGAGGGCAATCCGCTGTACATCGAGGAGTTCCTGCGCATGCTCATCGACGGCGGTCACATCGAGCGGCAGGCCGGCCGATGGGTCGCGCGGGCGTCCCTCTCCGAGCTTGTGGTCCCGCCGACGCTGCAGGGCCTCATCGCGGCCCGCCTGGACCAGGTGCCGGCGGCGGTGAAGCAGGCGCTCCAGCGGGCGGCGGTCGTCGGGAAGATCTTCTGGCCGCAGGCGATCGCGTCACAGGGTGAGCTCCCGGGTCGACTGGAAGATCTGCTGCTGGACGCTGCGCGACGCGAGATCGTGGACGAGACCGACGAGCGCGGTCTCGGCGGCGGACGCGCGTACTCCTTCAAGCACATCCTGATCCGCGACGTCGCCTACGAGGCGATCCCTAAGGAGGAGCGCGCGCACCTCCACGACGCGTTCGGGCGCTGGCTCGAGTCCGCCGCCGGCGGGCGATTCGACGAATACGCGGACATCGTCGCTCATCACGCTGAGCGGGCGTTCAGCTTCGCCGACGAGCTCGGCGATCCCGAGACACCGGGACTCGCACGGAGGGCCTTCGAGCGCCTCGTTGCCTCGGGACGGCGCGCGTGGCGACGAAAGGACTTCCGCGCCACCGGTACCTTTTACGAGCGCGCCGCGGCGGCCGCGGAGCGTGGCGGCGCCACCGGCGCCGAGCGGGCGGAGGCCGCGATCTACGCGGCCATGGGCCGTGCCGGGACCGAAGGGGACCCGTCGGCGCTCGCCGCTCTCCGCGCCGCGATCGAAGTCGGTCGCGTCACCGGAGCCAGCCGCGCCCTGGTCGAGGCGCTCGGGTGGATGTCCTACTTCGTGATGCCGCGTTCGGTCGATGAGGCAGCCACCGTGCTCGCGGAGCAGCTCGCGGCCGCGCAGGCCATCGGCGATCCGGAGGCCATCGCCGAGGCGATGACGGTGCGGACGTGGTTGCCCTGGTGGAAGGGCGATCTCGTGCGCCATCGGGCCCTGCTCGACGAGGCGGTCAGCTACGCGCGTGAGCACGGTGTGACCGGTGCGCTCGCCGAAGCGCTCGGAATGCTCATGGGCAACGCAGCCGTGCAGGGCGATGTCACACGCGCGCTCGCGATCAGGGACGAGTTCGCGCGCGTCGCGCTCGAGAGCGGATCTCTCTGGGCACGCCGACTCCTGAAGGTGACCGAGTTCCAGGCGGCGCTCGGCAGCGACCAGCTGGAAGACGCCATCCGCGCAGCCGAGGAGCATCTCGAGATCACGCGCGAGCTCGGCGTTCGCGAGCTCGTTGGTCGTGGCTACCAGCACCTGAGTGACGCGCGCTTCGAATCCGGTGATGCCGCGGGAGCGCGCGACAGCCTCATCGAGGGACTGCGATGGTATGACCCGGAGACGATGCGCGGCTCGCTACCCGAGGCGCAGTGGCGACTCTCCCGCGCATACCTCGCGCTGGGTGACGTGGCCGCGGCGCGCTCGCAGGCCGAGGCCGGCCGAGCGAGTGTCAGCGAGACCGACGTCTTCAGCG
>DATEDV010000389.1:0-3744 GCA_035281485.1 Candidatus Limnocylindria bacterium
CGGCGGTTCGAGACCTTCTCGACCAGGCCGATCTGCACGGCATCGTAGCCGTCCTTCTCGGAGGTCTTCTTCTGGACCACGAGGCACGGTCCGGCCTGGATGACCGTGACAGGGATCAGCGCGCCGTCGTCGGCGAACACCTGGGTCATCCCGACCTTCTTGCCAATGATTCCTTCGATTGCCATTTGTATGTTCTTTCCACTTGGAACCCCGAAGGGTTCATGTGATTGGGGAGCGCGCCCGAAAACGCTTACTTCCCGAATGCCTTGATCTCGACGTCCACACCGGCCGGCAGCTCGAGCTTCATCAGCGCGTCGACCGTCTGCGTGGTCGGCTCGAGGATGTCGAGCAGCCGCTTGTGCGTCCGCATCTCGAACTGTTCGCGCGACTTCTTGTCGACGTGCGGGCTGCGCAGCACCGTGTACTTGGAGATCTGCGTCGGCAGCGGAATCGGTCCCGCCACCCTCGCTCCCGTGCGCTTCGCGGTGTCGACGATCTCACTCGTCGACTGGTCGAGCACGCGGTAGTCGTAAGCCTTGAGCCGGATGCGAATCTTTTCGTTCATCATCGTTCTGTACCTTTAAAGAACAGGAAGGAGCGGCTCATCACCGCTCCTTCATCCAAGTGCTACTCGAGAATGTCCGTGACCGTGCCGGCGCCGACGGTGCGGCCGCCTTCGCGAATCGCGAAGCGCAGACCCTTCTCCATCGCGATCGGGTTGATCAGCGTGATCGTGAGCGAGGTGTTGTCGCCCGGCATGACCATCTCCGCGCCCTCGGCCAGCTGCGCCGAGCCCGTGATGTCGGTCGTGCGGAAGTAGAACTGCGGGCGGTAGCCGTTGAAGAACGGGGTGTGACGGCCACCCTCTTCCTTGGTCAGGATGTAGACCTCGGCCTTGAACTTCGTGTGCGGCTTGATCGAGCCCGGCTTGGCGCAAACCTGGCCGCGCTCGACGTCCTTGCGCTCCACACCGCGGAGCAGGAGGCCGACGTTGTCGCCCGCCTGACCCTGATCGAGAAGTTTGCGGAACATCTCGACGCCGGTGACGACCTTCTTGATGGTCGGACGGATGCCGACGATCTCGATTTCCTCGCCGACCTTGACGATGCCGCGCTCGATACGGCCCGTGACGACGGTGCCGCGGCCGGAGATCGAGAAGATGTCCTCGACCGGCATCAGGAAGTCCTTGTCGATGGCGCGCTCGGGCATCGGGATGTAGCTGTCGACCGCATCCATCAGCTCGATGATCTTGTTCGCCCACTCGTCGTTGTTGTCGGTGGTCTGCAGCGCCTTGAGCGCCGACACGCGAACGATGGGAATGTCATCGCCCGGGAAGTCGTAGCTGGAGAGCAGCTCGCGGACTTCGAGCTCGACGAGCTCGAGGAGGTCCGGATCGGCCGCGTCGACCTTGTTCAGGGCGACGACCATGGCCGGCACGCCGACCTGGCGGGCGAGCAGGATGTGCTCGCGCGTCTGCGGCATCGGGCCGTCGGTCGCGGCGACCACGAGAATCGCACCGTCCATCTGCGCGGCGCCGGTGATCATGTTCTTGACGTAGTCGGCGTGACCCGGGCAGTCGACGTGCGCGTAGTGGCGCTTGGACGTCGAGTACTCGACGTGGGCGGTGGCGATGGTGATGCCGCGCTCACGCTCTTCCGGAGCCTTGTCGATCTGATCGAAAGCCACGAACGAAGCCGTTCCGCGCGACGCGAGAACCTTCGTGATGGCGGCCGTCAACGTGGTCTTGCCATGGTCGACGTGACCGATGGTGCCGATGTTGACGTGCGGTTTGCTGCGATCGAATTTCTCTTTGGCCATTGAGATCTAACCTCCCTGATTTCTCTTCTTCGTGGACCCGCTCGCGGGCCCGATTACATGCGTTGTGTTGCTCCGCCGCTCTTGGAGATGATTTCCTCGGCGACGTTCTTCGGTGCGGGCTCGTAAGCCAGGAACTGCATGGTGTAGCTGGCGCGCCCCTGCGACATCGAGCGCACCTGCGTTGCGTAACCGAACATCTCGGAGAGCGGCACGTGGGCGCGGATGACCTTCGCTCCGGCGCGCTCTTCCATCTGCTGGATCTTGCCGCGACGGCGCGACAGGTCGCCCATGACGTCGCCCGCGTACTCCTCGGGCGTCACGACCTCGACGTCCATGATCGGCTCGAGCAGGATCGGGTTGGCGCGCTTCGCACCTTCCTGATACGCCATCGAGCCGGCGATCTTGAACGCCATTTCGGACGAGTCGACGTCGTGGTACGAACCGTCGTACAGGATGGCGCGAATGCCCGTCATCGGATAACCGGCGACGATGCCGCGCTCCATCGCTTCCTTGATGCCCTGCTCGGTCGGCTTGATGAACTCCTTCGGCACCGAGCCGCCAACGATCTCGTTGACGAACTCGAACCCGCCGCCTTCGAGCGGCTCGAAGCGCATCTTGACGTGGCCGAACTGGCCCTTACCACCCGACTGGCGGACGAACTTGCCTTCGGCTTCCGACTTGCGCGTGATCGCCTCGCGATACGCGACCTGCGGCTTGCCGACGTTCGCACCGACGTTGAACTCGCGGACCATGCGGTCGACGATGATCTCGAGGTGCAGCTCGCCCATGCCGCGGATGATGGTCTGGTTCGTCTCCGGGTCCGTGTGGACCTTGAACGTGGGGTCTTCCTGCATGAGCTTCGCGAGCGCGACGCCCATCTTTTCCTGGTCGCCCTTCGTCTTCGGCTCGATCGCAACCGCGATGACCGGCTCCGGGAACACCATCGTCTCGAGGACGATCGGCATGTTCTTGTCGCAGATCGTGTCGCCGGTGGTGACGCTGCGCAGGCCGACGGCCGCGCCGATGTCACCCGCGCGCACTTCCTTGATCTCTTCGCGCTTGTTCGCGTGCATCTGCAGCAGGCGGCCGATGCGCTCGGTGTTGCCCTTGGTCGAGTTGAGCACCGCGGTGCCCGACTCCACGCGGCCCGAGTAGACGCGGAAGAACGCCAGCTGGCCGACGAACGGGTCGGTCATGATCTTGAACACGAGCGCGGAGAACGGCGCGTTGTCGTTCGCCTCGCGTTCCATGAACGACTCGTCGTCCGGGTTGATCCCCTTGACCGGCGGGATGTCCATCGGGCTCGGGAGATAGTCGACGACGGCGTCGAGGAGCGGCTGCACGCCCTTGTTCTTGAAGGCCGTGCCGCAGATCACCGGGGTGATCTTCTGATTGATCGTGGCTTCGCGCAGAGCGGACTTCAGCTCCGCGATCTCGAGGGTCTCGCCGCCCAGGTACTTCTCGAGCAGCTCGTCGTGCGACTCGGCGATCGACTCGACCATCTTCTCGCGGAAGTGCTCGGCGTCGGCGCGGAGCTCGGCCGGGATCTCTTCGATGTCGTACTTCGCGCCGAGGGTCTCGTCCTTGAAGACGAGGGCCTTCATCTGCACGAGGTCGATGACGCCCTTGAACTTGTCTTCGGCGCCGATCGGCAGCTGCAGGGGCACGGCATTCTTGCCGAGCTTGGTGCGGATCTGATTGAGGACCGCTTCGAAGTTCGCGCCGATGCGATCCATCTTGTTGATGAACGCGATGCGGGGAACGCCGTACTTGTCGGCCTGCCGCCACACGGTCTCGGACTGCGGCTCGACGCCGCCGACCGCGCAGAAGACGCCGACGGCGCCGTCGAGGACGCGCAGCGAGCGCTCGACCTCGACCGTGAAGTCGACGTGGCCGGGCGTGTCGATGATGTTGATCGTGTGGTCG
>DATEDV010000390.1:0-5786 GCA_035281485.1 Candidatus Limnocylindria bacterium
GAGAACGTCGAGCTCCCGCTGGTCTACGGCGGCGACGGCCGCGGGCGTCGCGAGCGAGCGACCGACGCCCTGGCACAGGTCGGCCTCGGCGATCGCGCGCGTCACCGCCCGTCCGAGCTCTCCGGCGGACAGCAGCAGCGCGTGGCGATCGCGCGCGCTCTGCTCAACGACCCGTCGATGATCCTTGCGGACGAGCCCACGGGGAATCTCGACTCGCATTCGAGCGCGGAGATCCTGGCGATCCTGCAGCGCCTCAATGAGCTCGGGAAGACCGTCGTCATGGTCACGCACGAGTCCGACGTCGCGGCGCACTGCCGGCGCATCGTGCGCATGCGCGACGGCATCGTCTCGCGCGACGAACCCGTGCTCGCGCCGCGACGCGCGCAGGACGAGATCGCCAGCGGGATCGGCGCGAACTCGTGAAGCTCTACGACTCGTTCCGCTCGGCGGTCCAGTCGCTCGTCGTGAACAAGCTGCGCTCCGCGCTCACGATGCTCGGCGTGATCATCGGCGTCGCGTCGGTGATCGCGATGGTGGCGGTCGGCAACGGCGCGTCGCAGCAGGTTCAGAACACGATCCTGTCGCTCGGCTCGAACCTCATCACCGTGTCGCCGGGAAACCTGACCGATCAGGGGCTCCGCGGAGCGGGCGCACAGGCGCAGAGCCTGACGATCGACGACATGCGCGCGGTCCAGGCGCAGCTGGGACCGACGATCGCCGCGATCCACGCCGAGCACGGCGCCGGCCGCTGGCAGGTGACGGCGGCGGGACAGAACTGGAACACGAACGTCAACGGCGTGACCGAGGACTACCCCATCGTGCGCGACTGGCCGCTGCAGAGCGGCGATTTCTTCAGCGGATCGGACCTGAACGTGAACGCGCAGGTCGCCGTCCTCGGCTCGACGACCGCGACGAGCCTCTTCGGCGAGAACGACGCCGTCGGCCAGACCGTCCAGCTGCGCCAGGTGTTCGGTCCCGGCGGCGGTCAGGGCCAGGGTCAGCAGCGGGCGCGCATCGTCAACTTCAGGGTCGTGGGCGTGCTCGAGCCGAAGGGCTCGACCTTCGGCTTCGGCCGCGACGACCAGATCCTCGTCCCGCTCACCACCGCGCAGCGCGTTCTGACCGGACGCCTCGACGTGGTGAACAGCATCGTCGTGAAGGCGACGTCGAGCGAGACCATGGCCGAGACGACGGCGGACGTCACGAACGTCCTGCTGCAGACGCACAACATCAGCGACGCCGCGGTCGCGGACTTCACGGTGACGAATCAGAACGACACGCTCGCCGCGCTCGGAGCGGTCACGGGAACGTTCACACTGCTGCTCGGCGCGATCGGGAGCATCTCGCTGCTGGTCGGCGGGATCGGGATCATGAACATCATGCTCGTGTCCGTGAACGAGCGGACACGCGAGATCGGGATCCGCAAGGCGGTGGGGGCTCGGCGGCGGGACATCATGCTGCAGTTCCTCATCGAGTCGATCGCGCTCACGGGCATCGGCGGGATCCTCGGGATCGCCATCGGGTGGGCGATCACCATCGGTGTCTCGCTCATCCCGCAGGCCAGCGCGCTCACGCTCCTCATCACGCCGGCGACGGTGATCATCGCGGTCGGCGTCTCGGTGGCGATCGGCGTCGTGTTCGGTCTGTATCCCGCGATGCGCGCCGCGCGTCTCCACCCGATCCAGGCGCTCCGGTATGAGTGACTCCGGCGTTCTGAAGCGGCGTTAGGCACCGTCAGAGAAGGGAAGGACAGACATGAAGCCAGCACAGATCGCCATCGGCGCCGTCCTCGCGCTCGCGCTCGCCGGCGGCGGGTTCGCCGCCGGGATGACGGTGGGTCGCGCCGGGGCCGCGGGCGACGCGGGCAGCTCGGCCGCGCCCACGGGCCCCGCCGGGCTGCGCGGCGCGATCACCGGTCGGCTCGGTCAGGGCGGTCAGGGCGGGGGCGCCGGCGCTCAGGCGGTCGCCGGCCGCATCCTCTCGGTGAACGACGGATCGATCACCATCGAGACGCGCCAGCCGGGCGCGCAGGGCGCGTCGCCGACCGTGAGCTCGCAGATCGTTCTCGTCGGGGGCTCCACTCGGATCGTCAAGACGAGCGAGACCGAGATCAAGCTCAGCGACCTCAAGGCGAACGACCAGGTCACCATCGTGGGCACGACCGACGCCAGCGGGAACGTGTCCGCGACGGCGATCGTCGCCGGCGGTAACGCGCTCCAGGGCATCCTCGGCGGTCAGGGTCCAGGCGGCGGTCGGGTCTCACCGGCGCCAAGTTCCACTCAGCGACCGTAGGGCGGGCTGAGTATTGGACGCAATAAGGCAAGCACTTATTCCACTAGTGGAAGAACCAGCCATATAATTCCAACGGTGGAATACCACCTCGACAAGCACGCGACCGATGATCAGCTGAGCCAACTCCAGGACCTGCAGTGGCTGTTCGCCAACCTCGGCTTGGATCCGCGCTACCGGGAGTGGTTTCGGCACCGCGCATGGATCCGCACGATCCACGGCACGACGCGTATCGAGGGAAACAGCCTCAGCGACCGAGAAGTCGAGGACGTCCTTGAACGTCAACCAGCGACCCGGACCAAGGATGCTCTCGAGGTCGTGGCCACTCGCGCTGCCCTCGCATTCGTCGATCAACTGGCCAATGATCCAAAGCTGCCAGTCGACGAAAGAGTCATTCGCGAAATCCACAAGCGCGTGCTTGACGATATCGATCCGATGCTTCGGCCGGGCGAGTTCCGAACGGGAGAGAACCGTGTTGGTGATGCTGACGGAAACATCATCTTCTCGACAGCACTCTTCGGTGACGTCCCAGATTTGATGCATCGTCTGAGCCAGTGGCTGCGGGTCGGAGCGCCGCAGCAGCACCCTGTCGTCGCGGCTGCGCTGGCTCATCTGGAACTTGTCGCGATCCACCCGTTCTACGACGGGAATGGACGCACAGCCCGTGCGTTGTCCCGTCTGCTACTCGTGCAGCACGGCTTCGCGCTCGATGGCTTGGTCTCACTCGACGCGTACCTAGACATGCAGCGGCGCGAGTACTTCGCGGCGATCCGTGAGTCTCTCGGATCTTCATATGCTCGCGGGTACGACGCGACACCTTTCGTGAGCTACTACCTCAGCGCCATCCGCGGCGCAGCCGAGCACGTGCTGTCGCGCGTCAAGGGAACGACCGAGCTGCTGCGGGTGCTTCGCGAGGCTGTGGCCCGAGGCGAACTACCCCCCCAACTCACGGATGGTCTCGTCTACGCCTGGATCAACGGCAGCATTCGACCGAGTGACTATCGAGAGATCACAGGGCGAACCAGACCCAGCACGACACGAGATCTAACTCAGGCGGTCCGCGCCGGGTATCTCTCAGTCAGCGGTGAGACATGGTCTCGGCGTTACACCGCTGGGCCGAAGCTTCAGGCAGTGCCCCCAATGCCTGTGACCCGACGCGTCCGCCCGCGTACCGCCAATGGGGGTCGGCCAGGCAAGTAGACGAGCTTCTCGCGCAGGGCCGCGGCGATCCGCGCGGGATCGCCGCCGCAGTCGCGCATGAGGTGCACCGCGACACCGCCGCCGTCCTCGAGGACCGCGAAGAACAGGTCCTCAGCTGTGGCGGGGCGACCGTCGCGCAGCGCGAGACCCTCGGCTAGCCCGAACACGCGCTGCACGCGATGCGTGATGAAGACGCCGGTCTCGCCCGACGTGGGTCCGAAGTCGAAGGCCTCGAAGCTCTTTCTGATCTTGCGGAGATCGAGACGCTCGGACGACAGCAGCCTGCGGATCCCGTCGTGGCGGAGCCGCATGAGGCCAAGCAGGAGATGCTCGGTGCCGAGCCAGTTGTGCGTGTAACGCTTCGCCTCGACGGCGGCGGTGTTGATGACGCGGAAGGCCTGCTCGTCGAAGTGTCCCAGCGAAGGCCCGCGCACTGCGGCCCCGTCCGCCTCCGCGGTGCTCAGGAGCCAGCGCGTGATGTCATCCCCCTTGCGGTCGGCATCACGGAGCACGCGTGTCCGCACGTCGCGCAGGCTCCGCTCCTTCGATCCGAGCGAGCGTCGCTCGCGCTCGAGCTGCGTGAGCTTCGCCGACACCGCCGTCAGCAGCGCCTCGCGCGACGTTCCACGAGGCCGCGCGAGCAGCGCTTTGATCTCCTTCAGCGAGAAGCCCAGCTCTTTCGCTCGACCGATGAGCGCCAGCTGCTGCACGCTCTCCTTTGGGTAGTCGCGATATCCGGATACGCTGCGAGCCGCCGGCCGCAGCAGACCCATCCGCTCGTAATAGCGAAGCGTCGTCGCGGAGATCCCGGAGCGCCGCGCCAGCTCACCGACACGCACACGCGGACGGTAATCCTTGGAGCGCGCTGAAAGGTCAAGTACGTCGCGCCCAGGAACCCAGAGCGGTGGCGTACGTTAGCTACGGAGACCGATGAAGGCGTGGCGCGGTGCTCTCGCGACCCTGGTCGTTCTTACGGCTGTGATCGCCGTCCTCGGAGTACGCCCCACATCGACAGCCGAGCGAGCGGCCTCACAGTCGAGCGCACCCTCACCCGCCGCGAGTCCGTCGCTCACGTTCCACTCGAAGAGCTCGGGCTTCGACGTGCAGCTTCCACGCGGCTGGACCGCGACCGACGAAAGCACCCTCTTCGGCAGGAGCAGCGTACGGCTGCTGGTGATCGGCAATCGTGGTACGGAGGTCCCCTATCCGCCCGACCCATCGCCGCCGCCCGGACGCGTACCGGACTGGAGCCGCATGCAGCCGGATCGGATCGTGCTCGAGCTTGTGCTCAGCGCCGGCCCCGGCGGTCCCTCACGCGAGGCTGCGGCCACCGAGAGCACGTTCCCGCTGGACTGGGGAGGTGCGCGCCCCATCCCTGACGGGAGCGGATCGACCGCGCCGGCGCTCTTCTTCCAGCACCTGCTCCGCGGCCTCATGCTCGTCGCACACATCGGCGCCGCCGCGGACCAAGCGGACGTCGCGCAAATCCCCGACATCGTCGCAAGTCTCGCCCCCGAGCCGATCCCCGCCCGCGGCGAGTACCGAGGCTGGGAAGTCGTGGGTCCGTTGGCCTCGTATCCGGTCGGCACGGTCACGCACTTTGGCAGCGGGCCCTCGAGTGCGTACGGCTTCTACCTGGTTCGCGGCGCGAAGACCGTTTTCGCGTTCGTCGACCGCGCGCATTTGTTCATGGGCGCGATGAAGCCGTGTCCCATCCGCTATGACCTCGCCGCGCGGACATTCGTCTGCGACGGGAGCGGCGAACGCTGGTCGCGCGTCGGCAAGCAGCTCGCGGCGCCGGACTTCTTCGGCCTGCCCTATCGCACCGCGTTCGTGAAAGAGGGACTGGTCCTGGTCGGGGGCGGCATGGGTGGCGGCGGCCGGAACACGTACGACGAGTCGGTGGAGTTCAACGATCCGATCATCGCGCCACTCGCGATGGCGCCCCCCACGCGGACGCAGATCCTCGATCGCTACGCTCACATCACAAGCACCGCGCCCATCACGAGGTCGAGTGCGAAGCTCGTTCCCGCGGACGTCATCATCAACAGTCAGGTCCTGCCCGTCTCGTTCATCCCCGCGCAGACGCGGACGGTCTGGATCATCGCGTTCGCCGGCGAGGTCCGTATGCCGGGCTCGGCCAACGTACATGGACACTGGACGGTCTTCCTGGCCGATCCGCTGACCGGCGGCGTGATCAATGCGGCGTGCTGCGGGGCCGGCGACTGGCCGGATGGGTTCGATCGGCTACCGGACCTCGCGCGCTAAGACGTCGTGGTCAGCGTCACATCGACTCG
>DATEDV010000391.1:0-2464 GCA_035281485.1 Candidatus Limnocylindria bacterium
TGTCCGACATCTCCTGCACCGGATGCCGGGTGGCCACCGTCCCGCCGAGCTCGTGCAGGTACGACGCGAGCGCCTGGGAGATGCGGCGCGATCCGCCACGCGGCAGGGGCCATCCCACCGCATTGCCGCTGATGAGGAACATGAGGGCGAACGCCGACGTGAATGGATGCTCGAGCGGTAGGAAGGAGTGGGCGGCGCAGCCCGCGACGAGCGCGCGCGCGTGAACGCCGCGGAACGAAGATGCCAGGCCGCGGGCGGAGCGCATGGCGTGCAGGCCGAAGCGCGCGAGGAGCAGCGGATGCCGCGGGATGTGCAGCACCGGCCGCAGCACCTCGGCCGCGAGGCGGTCCCAGCGTGAGACGAGCGGCGAGAGCAGACCGCGGTACGTGTCCCCGTCGGCGCCGAGGCGCGCGGCCGTCGCGTCGACGGACCGCTCGAGCGTCACGGCTGTCCCGTCGTCGAGCGGATGCGCGAGCGGCGCGTCGGGTTGGATCCATTCCAGTCCGTGTGTCGCGAGCGGCAGGCCGTTGAAGAAGGGCGACATGACAGCGAGCGGCTGGATCGCGGAGCACACGTCGTGCACGAAGCCGGGAAGCGTCAGCTCCGCGGAGCGCGCGCCTCCGCCGATGTCGTCGTTCGCCTCGTACACCGCGACGGCGTGTCCGGCGCGTGCGATCTGGATGGCCGCGGCGAGGCCGTTCGGACCGGCCCCGACGACGACCGCATCAGGCACGCAGGAGGTAGCGGTCGAACCACTCGCCCGCGCGCCGGACCGAGTCGATCATGTTCTCGCGCGTACGGAAGCCGTGCCCCTCGCCCTTGTACACGTAGTACTCGTGCATCTTCCCGGCCGACCGCAGCGCGCTGACGACCTGCTCAGCCTCGGCGAGGGGCACGCGCGGATCGTTCTCGCCCTGGAGCACGAGCAGCGGCGCCTCGATCTTCGAGACGTGCGTCAGCGGCGAGCGGTCGCGGTAGCGCTCAGCGTCCTTCTGCGGGTCGCCGAACTCGCGCAGCAGGTACTCGCGCAGGTCCCCACGCGTCGTGTCGAACATCGTCTTCCACGACACGACACCCACGACCGATACGCCCGCCGCGAAGCGATCCGGGTACATCCCCAGCGCCATCAGCGTCATGTATCCACCGTAGCTACCGCCGTAGATCCCCACGCGCTTCGTGTCGGCGACGCGCTGCTTCGCCAGCCACTCGACGCCCTTCACGACGTCCTCGAGATCCTTCCCGCCCCAGTCCTGCCGGTTGCCTTCCTGGAATTCGCGGCCGTAGCCCGTGGAGCCGCGGATGTTCGGCGCGAGGACGACATAACCGTTGTTCGCGAACCACTGACTGGCGCGATCCCACCAGCGGTAGTGCTGGCTCGTCGGCCCGCCGTGCACGTGGACGATCGCCGGCGGCGGGCCGTCGCCACGGATCGCCTCCGCGTACGGGATGTAGAGGAGCGCCGGGATCTCGCGACCCATCGCCCCCGGATAGCGCACGTGCATCGGCTCGACCAGCGTCGCGGGATCCACCGTCGCCGGCAGCGAGCGTGTGAGCCGCTTCGGCGCGGTCATGCGCTCGCGCGTGACATAGACGTCCCACGGCTCCCGCGCTCCACTGAAGAGATACGCGACGAGATCGCCGTCGGGGCCGACGCGGATCGCCTGGTGCACGCCGGGCCGGTCGGCGACCGCGTGGTCCGCATGCGAAACAACGAACACGCGCCTGATCGAGACCTCGGCGTCCTCGTTGTGCAGATAGAGGACGGCACGGCCGTCGGGCCGCCACGCGGGCATGGTCTCGTCGAAGATGCTCTTGGTGAGCGGCTCGGCACGCGTCACGCCGTCTCCATCGACCTCGGCGACCGCGATCTCGTAGCGCCTGCGCGTATTCGTCGTGAACGCGATGCGCGAACCGTCCTTTGACCAAGCGCCGTCCAGCGCCTCGCCGTCGGCGTCGCGCGTCGCCAGCTTCCTGACCTCACCGCCATCAGCGGGGACCACGAATAGATCGCTGTTCGTGCGTACCGTGTCGCGCCGGGAGGAGAACAGCAGCCGCTTACCGTCGGGCGACCAGCGCGGCTGCGCGTCATCGAACGCCCCGTCCGTCAGCGAGCGCTTCGCGCCGCTCGCCACGTCGATGACGTGGACGGCGAATCCCCTCCCGCCGGCGTTGGCGACGTAGGCGATGCGCTCGCCGTCGGGCGACCAGGCGATGTCGCGGTGCATGACCTCCGGCTCGTTGGTGAGGTTGCGCTCCGACTCCCCGTTGCGGTCGACGAGCCAGATATCGAAGCGCTCGTTCCCGCCGCGGTCGCGAAGGAACGCGAGCTGCTTGGCGTCCGGCGACCAGCGCGGCCACACCGAGCGCTCCTTCGCGTCCGTGAGCTGGTACAGCCACTCACGTTCGATGGGCGCGCTGTAGATCTCGAACGTGCCGCTGCGGTTCCACGAGAAGGCGACCTCGG
>DATEDV010000392.1:0-4847 GCA_035281485.1 Candidatus Limnocylindria bacterium
GTGATCGCGTGCTCGATCGCGCCGGAGTGGTCCTGCGTGAGCTGGCGGCACACGCCGTCACGGATCAGATAGGCGCGGCTGTCGCCGAGGTTCGCGACGACGGCCTCGTCCGCGCGCACGGCCGCGGCGACGATCGTCGTCGCGGCGTCACGATGGCCCGACTCGCCGGCTGCGCGAAGGACCGCAGCGTTCGCGTCGCGCATCGCCTCCGCAAGCGCGTCGCTCATCGGTCGCTCGGGCGGCGCCGAAAAGAACCGAGAGCCGAGCTCGGCCAGCGCGGCGTCGGCAGCGACCTCGCCGCCGCTCGACCCGCCGACGCCGTCCGCCACCGCGAGGAGGGTGACATCGCGCTCCTCGCGGACCAGATAACGATCCTCGTTGCCTTCGCGCACGCGACCGGTGTCGCTGCGCGCTCCGGTCGCACGGGACCGACTAGTCGTCGCTCTTCCTCGTGCAGTTGCCACCGGGTACGTACCACACCTGGGCCTCGTCGCCGCGGCGGAACGCAGCTCCGGCCGCGGGCTGCTGCCGCACCACCGCGCACGCGGCGCCGCGCTGGGTGACGTCGACGTCCCAGCTGACCCGGCGGAAGCCGGCAGCGAGGAGCGCCGCGGTGGCCTCGCTCAGCCTCGTGCCGACGACGTTCGGCGCGCCGGCCGGCGCCGCGGTGGCCCCCGGACTGGCGGCCGGTGCGACATCCGGCGTGCGCCCCTGGAACGACGCGAAGATCGCCAGTGTCGCGACGAGGACGCCGATGATGGCGAGGAGCGCAAGGGTGGTCGCGTCGATCTGCAGACCGCGGCGGCGCTCCCTGCTCTTCAACGGTCGCGGCGGCGGCGGCGCGAGCACGCCGGTCGCGTCGTCGCGCTCCGACGCGGACAGCAGATCGCGCGCGAACGCGCCGGCGCTCGCGTAGCGGGTCTGTGGATCGCGCGCGAGCGCCTTCGCGACGACGGCGTCGATGGCGTCGCTGATGCCCACACGGACCGAGCGCAGGGACGGCGCCCGTCCGTCGAGCCGCACACGCAGCAGGTCCTCGGTCTCCATCTCCGCGTTCGGCGGTCGTCCCGCGAGAAGCTCGTAGGCGACGAGGCCGAGGCTGTATACGTCGCTGCGCTCGGTCGGCGCCTTGCCCTCGATGCGCTCGGGCGCGATGTAGCGCGCCGTGCCGATGAGCTCGTGCTCGCGCGGTCCTCTCGCCGCGCGCGCGATGCCAAAATCGGTGAGCTTCGCGGTGCCCTCGGGATCGACGATGACGTTCGCGGGCTTCACATCGCAGTGGATGACGCCGGCCTCGTGCGCAGCGTCGAGCGCCGCCGCGATCTGCGTGATGAAGCGCGCGGCCTCGTGAGGACGCAGCGGCCCGCGGTCGGCGACGACATCCCGGAGCGTCCGCCCGCGCACCAGCTCCATGACCATGAACGCATCTTCGCCGTCGCGCCCCTCGTCGAAGACGGTGACCACGTTCGGGTGGACCACCGCGGCGGCGCGTCGCGCCTCGTCCGCGAAACGCTCGCGGAACGCGTCGTCGGCCTTCGCTCCGAGCAGCTTGATGGCGACGTCACGGCCGAGCCGCTCGTCGCGCGCCTGCCAGACCTCGCCGGCGCCGCCCTCGTCGATGCGGTCGATGAGGCGATAGCGCTCGGCGAGCAGCCGTCCCTCGGGCGTTCGCTCGGGCCTCGCGGCCGCGCCCTGCTGCTCCGGTGGCACGTCCCTCATGGCCGCAAGGCTCAGGCCAGCTCCATCAGCGTGGCGAGCGCGGCCTCGTACACGTCGTCGTTCCCGGCGATCGACAGCTCCTCACCGAGAAGCTCCCGGATGCCGAGCGCCGGCAGCGGGACGACACGCTCGGCGCGAACGATCCCGTCCACGACCGCGCTCGCCGTCGCGTGCCGCGCGTCAGGCGCGCGCTTGACCACGAACTCCGCCGTCTCGCGACCGTGGGCGGCCTGGATGCGGACCCCGGAGACATCGCCGGGCTCGAGGCCTCGCTCGAAGCGCGGGCGAAGGCGCACCATGATCGGTGCGCCGTCGGCGCGCCGCATCCGGAAGAGGTGACCACCGGCCTCAGCGGGCGCGAGCGCCTCCACCGGCCGCCACCCGAGGCGCGACGCGAGCCATCCGAGCAGCAGGAGCGCCTGTGAGGGATGGATCGCGCGGCCGTCCATGTCGACCGCGAACCCAGCGCGTATGCCGGTCACGCCGTCGAGGAATGGCCGGAATGCCGCGACATCGAAGAGCTGCGCGATGAGCTCGCGCCAATGCGTCAGCCTCGCCCAGTTGAGATCGGTGATGCCGACACCGAGCCGTCGCAGACGTGCGACCTCGGGCAGGGTCTGATCCGCGCGTGCGAAGTCGGCCGAGTCGACGATGAACCGATCGGCGAGCGCGACGAGATCGTCGAGCCGTCGCGCGTCGCGCGGTGGTGTCCCGGTCCACCAGAGGAACACCGGCAGGTCAGGGACCAGCAGCGGGATCACGACGCTGGCGACGCGCTCGTCGAAGTCGCCACGCACGCGCGCGAGGATCTGCTCGTACAACACGGTCTGCTCGCCGACGCCGTGGGGAACATGGCAGTGCAGCTGGACGGACGCGAGCACACCATCGCGTTCGCGGTCGCCCAGCATGACGATCGCGCGTGAGGGATGGCGGATGGCCAGCTCCGCGACGGTCTGCGCGGCGCGTCGCGCATGCACCTCCCGCTCCGAGTACACGACGAGGTTCAGCACCGAGGCTCTGGCCAGCGTGCGCCCCTGCTCTTTCGCGTGCGCGACCGCCGCGCGACGCAGGCGCGCCAGCTCGTGCAGGGTGCTGTCGGTGCTCGCGGCCTGCGCGCCCCAGAACCGCTCGTCCATCACGTCAGGGCCTCCGCCACGCACGACCGTCACGTTCGATGAGCGCGTCGGCCGGCTCGGGTCCCCACGTTCCGGCCGCGTACCTCGCGAGCTCCTGCCTGCCGTCGTGCCACCCGGCGAGGATCGGGTCGACGAAAGCCCACTGCTGCTCCACCTCGTCGCGGCGCGTGAAGAGCGTCGCGTCGCCGCGCAGGGCGTCGAGGATGAGCGTCTCGTACGAGTCGGGCGCATCGACCATGAACGACTCCCCGTAGCCGAAATCCATGTTGACCGAGCGGATCCGCAGGCCCTGCACCGGCACCTTGGCGCCAAAGGTGAGCGAGATCCCCTCGTCGGGCTGGATGCGGATGACGAGCTCGTTCGCGTCCACGCCCTCCGACGACTCACGCGTGAAGATCCGGTGCGGCGCGACGCGGAAGCGGATCGCGATCTCCGTCGACCGCTTCGGCAGCCGCTTCCCCGTCCGCACGTAGAACGGCGTGCCCTCCCAGCGCCAGTTATCGATGAAGCACTTCAGCGCGACGTACGTCTCCGTCTGCGACTCGCGGGCGACGCCGGGTTCCCCGCGATAGTCCGGCACCCGCTCGCCGCCGATGAAGCCCGGTCCGTACTGGCCGCGCACCGTCAGAGACGCGACCTCGTCCGGTGCGATCCGCCGCAGCGCCCGCAGCACCTTCACCTTCTCGTCGCGGACGGAGCGGTCGTCGAACGAGACGGGCGGCTCCATGCCGACGAGCGCGACGAGCTGGAGGAGGTGGTTCTGCACGATGTCGCGCATCGCGCCGACGCTGTCGTAGTAGCCGGCGCGTTCCTCTATGCCGAGCGACTCCGCCGCCGTGATCTGCACGTGGTCGACATGCTGGCGCGTCCAGATCGGCTCGAAGATGCTGTTCGCGAAACGCAACACGAGGATGTTCTGCACCGTCTCCTTACCCAGGTAGTGATCGATGCGGAACACCTCGTCCTCGCGGAACACCTGCTGGATCACGGCCGTGAGGTGCATCGCGCTCCGGAGATCGTGGCCGTACGGCTTCTCAACGACGACCCGCGACCAGCCGGAGTCGCCGCGCAGACCGTGTGCGCCGATCGCGTTCAGGATCGGCTCGTACGCGGCAGGCGGTGTGGCCAGGTAGAAAAGACGGTTGCCGGTCGCCCCGATCCGCGCGTCCGTCTGGGCGAGGACGTCGCGCAGGTGGTCGTAGCTGGTCTCGTCAGGCGTCGCGACGTAGTCGAGGCCGCGCGCGAACGTGGCCCAGACCTCTTCGTTGATCGGTCTGGTGCGGCTGAACTCGGCGACCGCGTCGTGCATCTCACGGCGGAAGGCCTCGGTGCTCATCGGCCGTCGGGCGGATCCGATGACGGCGAAGCTGACCGGCAGCAGGTGCTGGAGCGCGAGGTTGTACAGCGCCGGCATGAGCTTGCGCGCCGTGAGATCACCCGACGCGCCAAAGATCACGAGACACGAAGGTTCAGGCGTGCGCGCGAGCCGCAATCCTTCGCGCAGCGGGTTCTGAAGTGTGACGGTCATCGGAACGCCTAGGTCCGCGGCCGCGGGTCCTGCCGGGGCTCGGGGGCCTCGCGCGCTCGCAACTCGCCCGCTCGGTGCGCTCCTACCAGACACGCGCGTACCGCGGGCTCAACGCTCGCTCGCGAGGCTCCCACTCGCCCCGTCACCCGCGGCCGCCCCACCCGGCGCACGATGACCACATCACTTCTTCACTTCGTGGCCACCGAATTGATTGCGCAGCGCCGCCGCCACTTTCATCGCGTACGAGTCATCTTGGCGCGACGTGAAACGCGCGAAGAGCGAGTGCGCGAGCACCGTGGCCGGCACGTCGTGAGCGATCGCCTCCTGGAGGGTCCAGCGTCCCTCGCCCGAGTCCGCGACCCAGCCTTTGATGTTCGCCAGGTCGGCGCCCTCCTGTTCGAAGGCGCGCTCGGCGAGCTCGAGCAGCCACGAGCGCACGACGCTCCCCTGAAGCCACACGCTCG
>DATEDV010000393.1:0-2086 GCA_035281485.1 Candidatus Limnocylindria bacterium
CGCCTGAGGAAGCATCGGTGCAACTCGATCTGCTGGGCCATGAGTTCTTTGTCTTCCAGCACGCGGCAACCCAGAAGATCAACGTCGTGTACCGGCGCCGCGATGGGAACTACGGCCTGATCGAGCCTGAGTAAACGCACCGACAAAGGAGTGGCTTTCTGATGCAACGGAACGGAGAGCGGCCGAGTGCCGATGAGGTTCGAGAGGTCGTGAGCCGGCTCCGTAGCGTGTCCGCGGTGAATGTCGTGCTCGACGAAGCGGGCAGCGTCGATACCGTCCACGTGCTGGCGCGGGCAGACCGCAGCCCGAAGCTGGTTGCCATCGACATCGTGGCCGCGCTGTCCGCGGAGTTCGGGATCACGCTCGAGCCCCGTCAGGTGCGGGTGGCCGCGCAGAAGCAGGATGATGAGAGCGCCGTGGTACCCCAGGCAAGACTGAAGTTCGTTGGCCTATCCGTAAGCGTCGTGCGCGGCGGCGCGCAGGTCAAGGTACACCTCGACGACCGCGGCATGATGTACGAGGGCGAAGCGAGCGGCCCCGCCGTCCCGCGCTACGTCCATCAGTTGGTCGCGCAGGCAACGCTGCACGCGATCGAGGTTTTCTTGCGCGCGCCGGGCATGCTGCTCCTCGAGGGCGTGACGGTGCCCAAGATCGGAGATTCCGATGTCGCGGTGGTCACGGTCACGCTCGCTGGTGAGGAAGAGGAGACCTTGGCCGGGGCATCCGTGGTCCGCGCGGTCTTGTCCGCCGTCAACCGGCCCATCTCCTGGCTGACCGGGCGCCGCTAGACGGCAGCCTATGGTGCGACGGCGCGCAGCCTGTCGCGCACCGACGCGGAATTGAACGGCCGTGAAGGAGCGTTCCCTTACCGGGGACGCTCCTTCAATCTTCCCGTATAATGTTGGGCGGCGACCCAGTGTGACGGGCGGTACGTCAGAGGTGTCAGGATGCGCGGATTGCTCAACAAGTTGCTCGGTGATTCCGGAGACCGTGAGGTCGCGAAGCTCCGGCCGGTCGTCGAGACCATCAACGGGCTCGAGAACGAGTTTCAGGCCTTGAGCGACGAGGAACTCCGTGGACGCGTCGCGGAGTGGCGCTCGCACGTGCGCGACGTCATGAGCGGAGTATCCGAAGAGGCGCGCAAGGAGACCCTGCGCGAAACGCTGGATGACCTGCTTCCCCAGGCGTTCGCGGCGACGCGCGAGGCCAGCCGGCGCGCGATCGGCCTTCGTCACTTCGACGTTCAGCTCATCGGCGGCGCGGTTCTCCACCGTGGCAAGATCGCCGAGGCCAAGACCGGGGAGGGCAAGACGCTCGTCGCCACGGCCCCGATCGTCCTGAACGCCATCGCGGAGCGCGGCGTGCACCTCGTGACGGTCAACGACTACCTGAGCCGCCGCGACGCCGGGTGGATGGCCCCAACCTATCACGCGCTTGGGTTCACGGTGGCCGCGATCGGCCACGAGTTCTCGGGTATCTATGACCCGGCGTACACGGACCCGAAGCCGCACCACGATGACCGCCTCAACCACTTCAGACCGGTGACGAGGCGTGAGGCGTATGCGGCCGACATTACCTACGGCACCAACAACGAGTTCGGGTTCGACTACCTGCGCGATAACATGGCGCTCCGGACCGACGACCTGACGCAGCGCGAGCTCTACTACGCGATCGTCGACGAGGTCGACTTCATCCTCATCGATGAAGCGCGCACACCGCTCATCATCTCGGGCATGGTGGAGGGGGACGTCCAGCGCTACGAGCGGTTTGCCCGCGTGATTCCGCGCCTTCAGGCGGGCACCGATTACACTGTCGACGAAAAGATCAAGAACGCGATCCTGACAGACGAGGGCGTCGCGCACCTCGAGAAGATGCTCGGCGTCGACAACCTGTCCGATCCCGAGCACGGCGACCTGATGCATCATCTCCATCAAGCACTGCGCGCGCGGGCCTGCTACAAGAAGGACGTCGATTACGTCGTCAAGGACGGCGAGGTCATCATCGTCGACGAGTTCACGGGCCGTCTCATGTTCGGCCGCCGGTACTCGGATGGCCTGCACCAGGCCATCGAGGCGAAAGAAGGGGT
>DATEDV010000394.1:0-10254 GCA_035281485.1 Candidatus Limnocylindria bacterium
TCCTCCGGGCTCACGTCCGCGCGCAGTCCCCGATAGGACGGATGGCGCAGCGTCCCTTCGCGCGTGAGCTCCGTGTAGCGGACCTCGCAGACGAGCTCGGGAAGGCACCAGTGCGCCGGCGCGTTCACGCGCGGCTCCGTCACGAAGGGCATCGCCGGAGACTCCCGCTCCCTGACCCTAGTGAGCAGCTCCTTGAGCGTGCGCTCGTCGAAGCCCGTGCCGACGTGACCGACGGGGACGAGCTTGCCGTCGCGGTAGATGCCGAGGAGCAGCGCGCCGAGCGCCTTCGATCGGCCGCCCTCGCCCTCGGTCCACCCGCCGATCACGCACTCCATCGTCTTGAAGGCCTTGATCTTCACCCAGCCCGCCGAACGCCCGCGGACGTACGGGCTGTCGAGGCGCTTCGCGATGATCCCTTCGATCCCCTGCTCCTTCGCGGCCTCGAAGAGCGCGTTGCCCGTACCGATGAACTGCTCCGAACGCCGGATCGCGCCCATCGGCGTGAGGACGTCGTCGAGCATCCGCTGTCTCTCGCGCAGCGGCTTCCGGCCGAGATCCTGGCCGTCGAGCCAGATCAGGTCGAAGACCTCGTAGATCACCGGCGTCGTGCGGCGGAGCTTGCGCACCGCCGATTCGTCGCGTACGTGCATCCGCGGTTGCAGACGCTGGAACGAAGGCGCGCCGCGTTCATCGAGCGCGACGACCTCCCCGTCGAAGATCGCCTGGTAACCGCCGGTGTTCGCCTCGGCGATCTGGTGCGCCTCCGGGTACTGCGCCGTGCAGTCGAGCAGGTTGCGCGTCTGCAACCGCACGACGCCGCCGTCCACGAACGCGAGCGTGCGCACGCCGTCCCATTTCGGTTCGAACGCGAACTCGGGTGAATCGAAGGCGTCCTCCGCCGTGATCGCGAGCATCGGCTCGATCCTCGCGTCGAGCGGATGGTCCTTCACGACCGGACCGTGTTTGATCATGAGCCAGTCGCGTCCCTCGTTCTGCTTCGTCTTCACGAGGACCCACTCGCCCTCGAGGCGACGGCCGTGGAACGCGACCTTGTATTCGTTCTCGCTGTCCTTGAGCAGGTCGTAGGTCCCCTCGTCCCAGATCGTCATCGTGCCCGCGCCGTACCCGTCGGGGATGACGCCGTGGAACGTCAGGTATTCGATCGGATGGTCCTCGGTATGGACCGCGAGCCGGCGCTTGCCGCCCTCGAGCGGCGGGCCCTGCGGCACGGCCCACGACGCCAGGATGCCGCGCATCTCGAGGCGTACGTCCCAGTGCAGCCGCGTCGCGTGATGGCGATGGACGACATAGCGGCGGGTAGGTTCGGTCTTCGGACGCTTGCCCTTCGGCTCGGGCGTCCGCCCGAAGTCGCGTTTGCGCTGGTATTCCTCGAGGCTCACGCTTACCGCTCCAGCCAATTCTCGGGGAGGTACCGCAGTGCCGTCGGCGTTCGCCTCGCTCGTCGATTCGTTCCTGAAAGAGGAGTACGAGGACTCCCCGGTGCTCGCGTCCAGCCTCGGGCTGACCGAGTACGACGAGCGCCTGGACGACACGAGCGCCGCGGCGTTCGAGCGGCGGCGCGCATCCGACCTCGAGTGGCTGCGCAGGTTCCGCGCGGTCGCCGACGATGGGCTCCCGCCGGCGGACCGCATCGACCGCGACCTGATCGTGTCAGTGCTGCGCGGACGCGAGCTGTACCACCCGCTCGAGATGTGGCGACGCCAGCCCAACTACTACCTGAATCCAGGGCTCAACGGCGTCTTCTCGCTGTTCCTCCACCGGTTGCGCCCGGAGCGCGAGCTCGCCGCCGCGGCGGCGAAGCGGCTCGACGGGGTGCCGGCGAACGTGAAGGACGGCCTGGCGAACCTCGATTTCTCACGCACGCCGCAGGTGTACGTCGAGCGCGCGATCGGACAGGCCAGGGCCGCGGCGCGATACGCACGCGAGCTCGTCCCTGCGGAGGCGAACGACCGATCGTCGAAGGAGCGGCTCACGGAGGCGGGCGCGAAGGCGGGCAAGGCCTTCGACGACTTCGCATCGTTCCTGGAGTCCAACAAGGGACGCGCGTCCGGGCAGTGGGCGATCGGCGAGCCGCTGTACAGCGCCCTCCTCCGCGAGAAGGAGCTCCTGCCGTTCGGCGCGGTCGAGCTCCGCGAGCGCGGGCGCGAGCAGTACGACCTTCTGGCGACCGAGGCGAACCGGATCGCGGCCGAGATCGATGGCTCGGGCGACTGGGCCAAGACGTGCGACCGGCTCAACAAGATCCACGCGCCGACGCCGGAGGGGATGCGCGAGGAGTACGAGGACTGGACCGAGCGCGCGCGCTCATTCCTCCGCGACACGCAGCTCGTGACGCTGCCGCCGGGCGAGAGGTGCACGGTGGAGCCGTCGCCGCCGTTCCAGCGACCGGTGCTCGCCGTCGCCTCGTATCAGCGACCGCCAGCGTTCCGCGACACGCTGCACGGTCATTTCTTCGTGCCGTATCCGCCGGAGGGCACGCCGCCGGAAGAGGTGCAGAAGCGGCTCGAAGGCAACTGCAGCGCGGGGATCCCAACGACGTCGGTCCACGAGGCATATCCAGGGCACCACTGGCACCTCGTCATGGCCAAGAGCAACCCGTCCCATGTGCGTCGCGTGTTCGGCACGGCGTACTTCAGCGAGGGGTGGGCGCTCTATGCCGAGCGCGTCATGCGCGAGCAGGGGTTCTTCACGGACCCGAAGCACCTTCTCTATCAGTACGAGGCGACGATCTTCCGCGCGGCGCGCATCGTGGTCGACACCAGCCTGCACATGGGCGAGATGTCGTTCGATGAGGCGGTGCGCTTCATGGCCGAGAAGGGGAACCTCACCGAGCCGAACGCGCGCGCCGAGGTCGGCCGCTACTGCAGCTGGCCGACGCAGGCGTCGAGCTACCTGACGGGCATGCTCGAGATCGTCGACATCCGCACGCGGTGGCTGGCGCGTCGCGGACGGACCGATCGTCCAGCCCTCCGCGACTTCCATGACGCCATCACATCGGCCGGCATGCTGCCGACCACGCTCGCGGAAAAGGCCATCGCGACCTGATCGGGAGCAAGGCGTCGTAACGCTCGTGTTACAGCGGCCGTCCGAGCCCTCGCTGCCTCACCGCTGGTAGAACATCGCACCGATGAGGTCGCTCGATCCACTCGTCGCTGTCGTCGTGATGGTGGTGGGCATCATCCTCATCGTTGTGGCGCGGCGGGCTTCGCGTGTGCGCGGCTCGCGCGCCGACAGCTGGATCGCCCTCCGCATCGGCGATGTCCTCTTCACCGAGATGCTCGGTGCGTTCCTGATCGGCTTCGCGGTCGGGGATCTCTTCGCGAGCGACGACGAACCCGGTCAGCCGCGCCGCATCGGATTCGGCCGTTTCGGTGGACGTTTCGGTGGCGGGGGAACCGCGCTACCGCTCCCGTTCATGATCGGCATCGCCGCGGCGGCGGTCGCGGCGATCGCCCGCATCGACTTCGGGGCTCTGCTCATGCGCAGCCGTCCCGCGGCCAAGGCGTCCGACTACGTCGGCATGAGGGCGCGTGTCATCGCGCACATACCCGCCGGCGGCGTCGGCGAGATCGCCATGCCCGACGCGATCGGGAACATGACCGCCGTCCTCGCGACCGCCGACACCGACGTCATGGTCGGCACGCAGGTGCAGATCACGGGGATCAGTGGCCGGAACTTCGTCGTCGCGCCAGCCACGCCTGCTCCCTGAGGCGGCGACGCTCGGGGGCACGCGACGCTGCTTGACACGACCCGTTACGCTTCGCGCGGCAAGCCGCGCGCGAAAGACGGAAACGACGGGGGGTGGCGAGCATGCCTCGTTCCATCTGGCGAGGGGTGATGAGCTTCGGGATGGTCGCCATCCCGGTCCGCCTCTATCTCGCGACCGAGAGCACGAGCAAGGTCTCATTCAATCTTCTCTGTCCCGAGCACAAGGCACGCATCAAGAACAAGCGGTGGTGTCCCGAGGGCGACCACGAGGTGGCCTGGGGCGACGTCGTGAAGGGCTTCGAGTACGAGAAGGGCAGCTACGTCGAGCTCGACGACGCCGACCTCGACAAGCTCCCGCTCCACAGCAGCAAGGCGATCGACATCGCGGGCTTCATCGAGGACAAGGAGCTGCCGGGCGAGCTGTATTACCAGTCCGCCTACTACCTGGAGCCGGAGAAGTCCGCGGCGAAGCCGTACACGCTCCTCAAGGAGACCCTCGAGAAGACCGAACGCGTAGCGATCGCGAAGTTCGCGCTGCGCGATCGGGAGCGCCTCGTGTCGGTGCGTTCGCACGACGGCGCGCTTGTGATGAACACGCTCCACTGGCCGGACGAGATCCGCTCGACCGAGGAGCTCGACATGCCGGAGGACGTCAAGGTGAGCCCGGCCGAGATCAAGATGGCCGAGAACCTCGTCGGGATGATGGCCATGGAGTTCGATCCCGAAGAGTTCAAGGACGAGTACAAGAAGGCGCTGATGGAGGTCGTCGAGGCCAAGATCGAGAAGCGCCAGGTCATCGAGGCGCCCGAGCCTGAGGCCGAGACGACCGTGGTCGACCTCATGTCCGCGCTGAAGGCGTCGGTCGAGAAGGCGAAGAAGGGCGAGACCGCCCGCGGTCGGGAGAGCCGCGGCGGGCACGAATCGCTCGTCGCCCGAAAGAAGACAGGCACGCGCGAGAAGAGCGCACGCAAGAAGGCGTCCTAAGCAAGTTCCGCTCGATATGCTCGGCGAGTGCGTCGTGACACGCGCTCGCCGGGCGGCGAGCACCCCACTCTCCTCGAGATCGGCGACACCCGCGCCGCGCTGCCGCGTGACCTCGCACCGATGCGAGCCCGCGTCGCGGCCGACGCGTTCAACTCTCGCGATCACCTCTTCGAGCTGAAGTGGGACGGGATCCGCGCGATCGCGTCGTTCCACCACGGACAGCTTCGCCTCGCCGACCGCGGCGGCGGTGACCTGCTCCCGCTCGTTCCCGAGCTGGCGCACCTGCCGATACCCGAGGGCGCCGTGGTCGACGGCGAGATCGTGGTCTGTGACTCGCGCGGCCGCCCGAGCTACGACCTGCTGAGCGGCCGCCTTGGACCGAAGGCCGCCAAACGCGGTCGTGGACCCGTCTTCGTCGCGTTCGACCTGCTGTACGAGGACCATCGGCCCCTTCTGGCGCGCGGACTCGAGGAGAGGCGACGCCGCCTCGTCGGCCTCGGCATGCGCAGCCGCTCTCTCGCGGTGCCTGAGCACCTGGCCGAGGACGGCGAGCCGTTCCTCGACGTCGTCGCCGAGTTCGGCCTCGAGGGCATCGTGGCGAAACGGCGAGATAGCCGGTACGTCCCGGGCACGCGCACCGCCGATTGGCTCAAGTGCTACGTCACGCCGCGCGCGGACGTCGTGCTCGGTGGCCTGCTCGAGGATGACCGGCGCGGCGCGAGCCGCGCGCTGTGTGGCGTCTACGCGAACGACGTGCTGACGTTCGTCGGTGAGGCCTATGTCCCCCCGTACCTCGGGCAATGGCTCGATGAGGCGACACGCGATTTCAAGGCGGACGCCTCGCCGTTCGCGACGCCGCTCCCGCTGCGCACCGGCCTGCGCTGGCTGCGACCGCGGATCGTCGCGATCGTCGAGCATGCCGGCGAGGCCGGCGAGCTGCGCGACGCGCGCTTCCGCGCGCTGCGATTCGACGGGCGTCTCGACGATTGCCGTCTCGAGGAGCCGATCGCCATGGAATCGGCACCGGCGCGCGCCGGCACGGAGCGACCACGACTCGTCGTGCTGCATTCGCTGCCGTTCGGGCTGGACTGAGGGATCCAGGCACAGGACCGGCACACTCACGCGCGCCAAGACCGCGGCGATAGCCATCCGTGCGCCGGGGGACTAACATAGGAAAAACCCCGGAGGTCACTTGAGGGTGCCGAAGTTCGTATTCGTGACGGGCGGGGTCACCTCCTCTCTCGGTAAGGGCATCACCGCAGCATCGCTTGGCCGGATCCTGGCGGCGCGCGGCCTGGCGGTCGCGTCGCTGAAGATGGATCCGTATCTCAACGTCGACCCTGGGACGATGTCGCCCTACCAGCACGGCGAAGTGTTCGTGACCGAGGACGGCGCAGAGACCGACCTCGACCTCGGCCACTACGAGCGCTTCATCGACCGGAACGTCACGCGCGCGTCGAATCTGACGACGGGCCAGGTCTACAACGCCGTGATCGCGAAGGAGCGCCGCGGTGACTACCTCGGCGCGACCGTACAGGTCATTCCACACGTGACGAACGAGATCAAGGAGCGCATCCACCGCGTCGTGCGCGAGCAGCAGGCGGAGATCGCCGTCGTCGAGGTCGGCGGGACCGTCGGCGACATCGAATCGCTTCCCTACCTCGAGGCCATCCGGCAGTTCCGCAACGACGTCGGACGGCAGAACGTCCTGTACATCCACCTCACGCTGCTGCCGCGCGTCGCCACGGGCGAGCTGAAGACGAAACCGACGCAGCATTCGGTGAAGGAGCTCCGGTCGATCGGTATCCAGCCGGACATCCTCATCGCGCGCGCCGACGAGCCGATCGACGACGACCTGCGCGAGAAGATCGCGCTGTTCTGCGACGTGAAGACCGACAACGTCATCTCGGAGCCCGACGCCTGGTCGATCTACGGCGTTCCGCTCATGCTCGAGGAGGCCGGCCTCGGCTGCATCGTCGTGGACGAGCTCGGCCTCGGCGATCGGGCCGGACAGCCCGACCTGGGCGAGTGGCGATCGCTCACGGAACGCATCCGCAGCGCGCGGATCCCGCTCACGATCGGGCTCGTCGGCAAGTACATCGAGCTGCAGGACGCGTATCTCTCGGTCGCCGAGTCGGTGAAGCACGCGGCCTGGGCGGCAGGCTGCAACGTGAAGCTGATGTGGATCGATAGCGAGAAGCTCGACCGTGACCGCGACGTCGAGCCGCTCATCGGGCTCGACGGCATCGTCGTGCCCGGCGGCTTCGGCTACCGCGGCATCGAGGGCAAGCTGCAGGCGGTGCGCTTCGGTCGCGAGCGCCGGGTGCCGACCCTGGGCCTCTGCATGGGCATGCAGTGCATGGTCATCGAGCTCGCGCGGACCGCGCTCGGTACGGACGACGCCAACTCGACGGAGTTCGACGCGTTCACCCCGCATCCGGTGATCGATCTGCTACCGGAGCAGCGCGACATCGCGGACAAGGGCGGCACGATGCGTCTCGGCAGCTATCCGTGCGTGCTCGAGACCGGCTCGCTCGCCGGACGCGCGTACGGACAGCCGATCGTGCTGGAGCGTCACCGGCACCGGTACGAGTTCAACAACTCCTACCGCGAGCTGCTGGCCGCGCATGGGATGAAGTTCACCGGGCTGTCGCCCGACGGCCGGCTCGTCGAGATCGTCGAGATCGCCGACCACCCGTTCTATCTCGGCACGCAGTTCCACCCTGAGTTCAAGTCGCGGCCCAATCGGCCGCATCCGCTGTTCGCGAGCTTCACCGAGGCCGCGCTCGCGTTCGCCCGTGCGAACGGCCGGGCCGAGTCGGCTCCGATGTTGCAGGAGAGCCGCCGATGAAGCTGTTCGTCGACACCGCCGAGTACGACGAGATCAAGACCGCCGTTGAGTGGGGCGTCATCGACGGCGTGACGACGAACCCGACCCTGATCGCGAAGGCCGGTCAGGACCACGAGACGCAGGTGAAGCGCATCTGCGAGATCATCGGGAACGTCTCGGCCGAGTGTGTCAGCGAGAAGCGAGACGACATGATCGTCGAGGGCCGTCGGATCGCGTCGTGGCACAAGAACGTGATCGTGAAGGTGCCGCTCACCACGGACGGACTCGGCGCGGGAAGGGTGCTGGCGGGCGAAGGCATCCGGATCAACGTCACGCTCTGCTTCTCCGTGAACCAGGCGCTGCTCGCCGCCGCCATCGGCGCGTACATCGTGAGCCCGTTCGCCGGCCGGCTCGACGACATCAACGAAGACGGCATGCGCGTCGTCGCCGACATCGTCTCCGCGTACCGGCAACAGGAGATCAAGACAAAGGTGCTCGCCGCGTCGATCCGTAATCCGATGCACGTGACGCAGGCCGCGCTCGCGGGCGCCGACATCGCGACGATGCCGTTCGCGGTGCTGAAGCAGCTCTTCAACCATCCGCTCACCGACGCCGGGCAGAAGCGGTTCCTCGAGGACTACCGAAAGACGCAAGAGGCGAAGCCCGCCGCTCCGGCGGGAAAGCCCGTCACGCCCGAGGCCGCGACGAAGCGCTGACGGCGTGGGACTCTTCGAGGCGCTCGGCGCACTCTTTGCGTTCGCTGTCCTGCTGTACGTCGCGTGGCAGGGTTACCGCGCGCTTCGTGGCGCGCACACTCCAGCTGGAGCACTCTGGTTCCTCGGCCGCCACGGTCCTCCAGCGAATGACCCGCAGCAGCCGAGGCCGAATCGCGAGTCCCGTCGCCGGAGGCGAGTGGACTAGTACTTCCGGCTTCGCGACCTGCTAGCCCTCCGACACCGAAGCCCTCGCGTTGCGCTCGTAGAGTTGCGCGCCACATGGCCGCGAAGCGCTGGGACTTCCGCGATGAGGATCTGCGCCGGTACACGGTGGAGCTCGAGCACCAGGTCCTCTCGGGCGACCGCCGCATCATCGTCAACGGCCGCGAGGTCTTTCGTGGCGGCAAATTCTTCGACACCGGGAGCGAGCATCCATTCGACGTCGAAGGTCACAGCGGACGGCTGCGCATCGGCAGCAACGGCTTCGGCTACACGTACAGCCTCGTCGTCGACGGCCTGACGATCCCGCCGGAGGGCGCGACGATCCCGCGCCCGCCGAAGGCCCCGCCGGTCGGCGAGGCGCCCGTCCCCCCCACCGAGCGCGCCGTGGCGGCGGAGCCCCTCGTGAACGTGCTCGCGAACGCGCCGGATCCGGCGGCGCTGGTTCGCGTCGACCTGAAGCGACGCATGGAGAACGGCGGCCGCTGGTTCTACTGGATCGCGGCACTCTCGGCGGTGAACTTCGTGTTCTTCATGATCGGCAGCGACACCGGTTTCGCGCTCGGCACCGCCATCGACTGGTTCCTGCAGGGCGCGATCGAGGAGCTCGCGGATCCATCGCTGGCCTGGGTGGCCCACGTCATCGTCATCGCGCTCTTCGCGTTCCTCGGGCTGCGCGCGACCGGCGGAGCGCAGTGGGCTTTCGTGCTCGGCGGTGTGGTCTATCTCCTCGACGGGCTGCTTTTCCTGCTCGTCGGCGACTGGCTCGGGATCGCAGTGCACGCGTTCGCGCTGTTCGCGATAGTGAGCGGCATGCTCAGCCTTCGGCGTCTTCGGAGCACGCCGGTCGCGACACTCCGCGCGAGCTAGCCGCGCCGCGGCGACTCGGTCAGCAGCAGATCGCGCAGGTCCGCACCGGCCACGCCGCAGAGATCGAGCACGCATAACAGCAGCGCCGCCTCGTCCGAATCGGCGCGACCCGTCTTGATCGAAACGTCCGTCGCGTAGAGCGCCTCGTACGCGCGCGTGATGTCGGCCTGGCTCACGCCGCGCGCGTGCTGCACGTAGCGGAAGATCGCGCCGGGCGAAGATCGGATCGCCTTCGCGATCTTCTCCGCGTCCTGATTGCTCGGCGAACGAGACGCGAACAGTAAGACGCGAAACTGCCAGAGGAGGAGGGCGAGGATCTGCTGCGGAGCGTTCCCCTCCGCGAGGAGCCGCTCGAGGAGCGGGACGGCCTCGCGGTGGCTGCGACGGACGACGGCCTTCGTGAGCTCGAAGATGTCCGACTCGATCGCGCCGCTGACGAGCGTCCGAACGTCGGCGGCGGTGACGGGCGCGCCGTTCGCGTACGCGCCGAGCTTCTGCACGTCGTTCTCGATCGCCTGGCTATCGGGACCCAGCGCGGACGCGATGGTGTCGATCGCATCGGGCTGGAGCGTCACTCTGTGTAGGCGCGCGCGGGCGGCGATCCATGCCTTCAGCTCGAACGGCGCGAGCGGCGCGATCCGCTCGACCCGGCCGCCGATCTCCTGGACCGCGTCTGGCAGCGAGAGCTCCGCCGGCGCGCCGCCCTTTCCGCGCGCGCGCCCGCGACCGCGACCGGCGCGCAGAGCCTCCACGGCGATGAGCACGAGCGCCGACTCTGGTGGGAACGACGTGAGGAAGTCGGCGCGGTCCAACGCCTCCGCGTGATCGACGAGCACGACCTGGCGCTCGTCCACCGCGGCGAAGAGTCCCTGCGACTGTCCCGCCATGGTGATCGCGTCGATCGGA
>DATEDV010000395.1:0-8747 GCA_035281485.1 Candidatus Limnocylindria bacterium
CACGTCCGCGGGCCCTCGCGCCGCGGATCGCTTCCCTCGACGATGCTCAGATACACGTCCTCGAGATGGACCTTGCGCTCGACGACGTAGGCGATCTGCGCGCCGTTGTCGACGAGCGCGCGCACGAGCAGCGGATTCGTGCGCAGCGGGTCGGGTGCCGACACGATGATCGAGCCGTTCTCCAGATGCGCCTCGCGCACTCCTTCGACCGCGCGGACGCGCACCAGATCCTCGGCCCTGGGCGCGGGCATGAGACGGATCTCCGTGGCGCGGCCATAGAGCTCGGCCCGCAGATGATCCGGTGTGTCGATGCGGATCACCGAGTGACGAAAGAACGCGATGCGGTCACAGAGGCGGTCGGCCTCGTCGAGGTTGTGCGTGCACAGGAACACCGTCCGTCCCTCGCCGCGCAGGGCGATGATGAACTCGCGGACCGTCTTCGCGGCGTCCGGGTCGAGTCCGGTCGTCGGCTCGTCGAGGAACAGGATCCGCGGCTCGTGCAAGGCGGCGCGTGCGATCGCCATCTTCTGCTTCATGCCTCGCGAGAACGTGACGACCGCTTCCGTGCGCCGGTCCCAGAGTCCCATGAGCCGTAGGAAATGTTCGGCCTGACGCGCGGCGGTCGCGGCGTCGAGTCCGTACAGCGTGGCGAAGAACACCAGGTTCTCCCACGCCGATTGCCGCTCGTACAGACCGGGCTGCTCGGTGAGTATCCCGACGGCCGCGCGGATCTCGGGATCCTGCCGACCGAGACGGTATCCCGCGACCTCGGCCGTGCCCGACGTGGGTCCGATGAGCGCGCAGAGCAGGCGGAGCGTCGTCGTTTTGCCGGCGCCGTTCGGTCCGAGGAAGCCGAACACCTCGCCCTCGCGCACCTCGAGGTCGAGTCCATCGACCGCGGTGAGCGTGCCGAAGCGCTTCGTGAGCTTGTCGGTGCGAACGACGGGCTGCATGTCGCGAGTCTATTAACGCTCCGTCCCTATCCTTGACGCGTGAGTCCCACCGACGCCGAACGGAAACTCCGTGAGCTCTCGTTCCTGCACGAGGTGGGGCGCCTTGCGTCCTCCGCGCGCGACTGGGACGAGATGCTGCATATCGTCATCGATCGCACGACGGATGCGATGCGCGCCGAGGTGTCGAGTCTGTATCTCCTCGAGAGGCGAGAGGGGCTCCTGCGCCTGGTGGCGACCAACGGCCTCAACCCTCGCGCCGTAGGGCGCGCGACGCTGCGGGTGGGTGAGGGCATCACCGGGTGGGTCGCCAACGCCCGCGTGCCGCTGGCGGTGCGCGACGTCCGGAACGAGCCGCGCTGGAAGTTCGTGCCGACGGTCGACGTGGACCGGTTCACCTCGATGCTCTCCGTCCCGCTGGTCTCCCGCGACGAGGTCATCGGCGTCATGAACGTCCAGACCGTGCAGCCGCGTGATTTCGATCGCACCGAGATGGACTTTCTGCAGACGATCGCCGACCAGGTGGCCGGCATCATCGAGAAGGGGCGGCTGCAGCGCGAGTCGGAGCGCAAGCTGCGCGAGGTCTCGTCGCTGTTCGAGGTCTCCAACGTCCTCACGTCAACGCTCGATCTCGACGAGGTGCTGGCGCTGATCGTCGACCGTCTCGTGCGCGTCTATCCGGGGTCGGCCGGCGCGGTCTACCTGCGCGAGCGCGACGACGTCCGCGAGCGCGCGCGCTCCGGCGATATCGGAAAGTCGCTGCAGGCCGTGGCTCGCCGCGCGATGGCGGAGACCCGGCCGATCGTCGAGGGGGACCACGTCGCTCTGCCGCTCCTCGCCGGCGATCGGCTCCTCGGCGCGGTCGCGCTGCGCGTGCCTGCGGGCACCGAGCTCGGCGACGAGGAGGTCGCCTTCGTGGGCGCGCTCGCGAATCAGGCCGCGCTCGCCATCGACAAGGCCGCGCTCTACGGGCTCGAGCGGCAGACCACCGAAAGCCTGCGCGAGCTGGAGCGCGCGCGCTCGGAGTTCGTCGCCGTGGTCACGCACGACCTGCGGACGCCGCTCTCCGTGATCCGGGGCTATCTCGACCTGCTCGCGGAGAAGAACGGCAAGCGCCGCATCCCGATCGACGAAGCGGTCGCGCAGGTCGTCCGGCTCGACCAGCTCGTCGACCGCATCCTGACCGGCGTCCGGGTCGACCATCCCGATCTGACGATGCGCCGCGCGCGGTTCGATCTGCGCGCCGCCGCGGTCACGACGCTCAAGGAGCTCGCGCCGATCGCGCGCCGGCACCGGCTCGTGGGTCCGCGCGGCGGTGCCCCGATCCTCGTGCGTGGCGATCGGCGTCGCACCGCAGAGGTCCTCGCCGGCCTGGTGCATAACGCGACGAAGTACGCACCCGAGGACACCAAGATCAGCGTGAAGGTCGATCGACGTCGCGACCGCGGTGTCGTCCGCGTGATCGACGAGGGAGCGGGCGTCGCGCCGCAGGACCGGGCGCGCATCTTCGAGCCGTACGTCCGGGCCGCGGCGCACGCCGAGATGCCCGGGTCGGGCATCGGGCTGTTCGCGTCGCGGCGCGTGATCGAGGCGCAGGGCGGCGAGATCTGGTACGAGGACGGCGCCCCGCGCGGCGGCGTGTTCGCGTTCAGCGTTCCACTCGCGCGCGACGCGCGCGCATGACGAGCGTCCTCATCGTCGACGACGAGCGCGCCATGGTCGGGATGGTCGCGGCGCTGCTCGGCGAGGACGGCTACGAGATCGTGACCGCGTACGACGGCGAGACCGCGCTGCGTCGTCACGCCGAGGAGTCGCCCGATCTCGTCATCCTCGACCGCCGGCTGCCGAACATCTCGGGCGACGATGTGTGTCGGCGCATCCGCGCGGCCTCGTCGACCCCGATCCTGATGCTCACCGGTGAAAAGGGCAGCGAGGAGCGCGCGCGTCTCCTCGATCTGGGGGCGGACGATTACCTCGAGAAGCCGTTCTCGAAGAGGGAGCTGTCCGCCCGCGTGCGTGCGCTGCTGCGCCGCGCCACTCCGGTCACCCGTGGCCGGCCCGCCGCCTCGATCGGCGCCCTCACCGTCGACGCGCGGGCGCACCAGGCGACCGTCGCGGGCAAGGTGCTCGATCTCACGCCGACGGAGTTCCGGCTGCTCGCCGCGCTCACGGCGCATCCGAGCGAGGTCGTGGATCGACGCACGCTGCTCCGCGCCGGCTGGCCGGAGGAGCGCGATCCGGACCCGGAATGGCTGAAAGCGCACCTGGCGCGGCTTCGCTCGAAGCTCGACAGCGCCGGTGCGCCCGCGCTCTCGAACGTGCGTGGCGTCGGCTATCGCCTGGGCTAGCGGCCTGCCCGCCGCGCCGATCGTGTGCGGCGCGGTCAATCTCGTCGCCGCGCTCGCGATGCTCTTCGTCCTCGCGCCCGGGACACCGCTGGCCGAGCCCGCGCAGCGCGCCGCGTACGTGCAGGCGAACCAGCTGGAATGGCGTGCCGGTTGGCTCACCTGGATCGCCGCCGCGCTGTCGCTCCTCTGGTTCTACGTCTGGTGGCGTGCGCGCGTCGGCGCGCACCACCTTCCCCTCGTCATCGCGGCGCTCGGACTCGTCGCCGATCTGACCGCCGAGCTCGCGCTCATCTACTACCTCGCCGCCGCGACGCCCCTCGCGTTCACGCTGACCGGCGGCGTCGCCAACGGTCTGTACACGATCGCCGGGATCGCGCTCACCGCCGCCACGCCTCTGAGTGCGTTCGAGCGAGTGTGGGCCGGCGTGATGTGGTCGGCGGGCCTCGCGCTCAGCGCCGCGGCCTTCGCCGGAGAGCACCTCGCGACCGCGGTCGCGACGGCCGTGCTGTTCGCGCTGTTCTGTCCATGGTGCGTCTATCTCGGGGTGAAGCTCCGCTGAGGCGCATCGTCGTCGTGGGCGACGGATTCTTCGGCCGGCTCGTCGCACGCCGGCTCGCGGAGGCCCACATCCGTGTCCTCGTCGCGTCACGCACGAGCGGGGATATACGTCTCGATGTCGAGGATCGTGCGACGCTGCTGCGAGCGTTCCGGCCGGACGACGTGCTCGTCGACACCGCCGGACCATTCCAGGCCCGCACCACCGCGTTGCTCGAGGCCGCGATCGAGCGTCGCTGCGACGTCATCGACCTCTCGGATGCGCGCCCGTATGCCGAGGCCGCACTCGCGCTGCACGAACGCGCGCGCTCGAGCGGTGTGCGGATCCTCACCTCATGCAGTGCCGTGGCGACCGTCGCCGCAGCGGCGATACGCGCTATGGGCCTCACGGCGCCCGAGTCCTGCGACCTGTTCCTCGCGCCCGCGTCGGCCGAGACCGGCAACCCCGCCACGGTCCGCGCGTTCCTCGCGTCGGTCGACTGGTCGCGATCGCGCGAGTTCCCCGGCGGGCGCCGCCGCGGTCACTTCGTCGACAGCGCCGCGGCGGTGTTGCTCGCGCGGTCCTGGCCGAGCCTGGGGCGCGCCGAGTTCTGGGTCGACCCCAACGCTCCGTTCGCGGCGACGGCGCTCGCGCTCGCGACGCGCCTCGGCCTTGTCACGCTGCTCCAGTCCGCGGCGCCTGTGTCGGCGCGGCTTCTCGGACGGCGTCGCGGGCTCTTCGCGATCGCGGCGCGCGACGGCGCGCGGGAGGGACTGATGACGCTGTCGGCGCCGCGCGAGAGCTATCTCATCGCCGCCGAACCCGCCGTGCTGGCCGCGGAGACGCTGGCCTACGGCGCCGAGCTGGAGCCGGGTGTCGTGCGTTCGGACGCGCAGGTCGATCACGCGGTCCTGTTCGCGCGGCTGCGCGCACTCGGAGTGCACGTCCGCTGACGCGCGCCATTTGCCTCGAGGTTGGCACCCGACAGAGGGACACGACGGGGGGTGGTGCCGGTTACAGTCCGCTACGGAATTGGGGCCGCGCCGCTGGCGCGGTCACTCTTTGAATGACGGGAGGGAGCCATGCGGCTGTCGCTGATACCGAAGAAGAGCTTCTTCTTCAACCAGTTCGACAAGCACGCGACAAACAGCCTCGAGGCCGCCGTCGCGCTGGAGAGGCTGCTGACGGACTTCACGGACGTCGAACGCAAGGTGCGCGACATCCACGCGATCGAGCACTACGGCGACCAGCTGACGCACGAGATCTTCAAGAGCCTGAACGAGACGTTCGTCACGCCGCTGGATCGCGAGGACATCATCGGGATCGCCTCGAAGCTGGACGACGTCGCGGACGTCGCGTACGACGTGAGCGAGCTCATCCAGCTCTACAAGATGCGCAGCGTGCGGCCGCATGCCATTCGGCAGGCGAAGGCACTCGTCGGCGCGGCGACCGAGATGGTCACCATGATCAAGGCCCTCGAGGGTCTGAAGGGACTCGAGCCCAACTGGATCAAGATCCACACGTTCGAGAACGAAGGGGATCAGGTCTTCCGTGATGCGCTGGCCGACCTCTTCGAGAATGTCCAGGACCCGATCGAGATCATCAAGTGGAAGGACATCCATTCGCTGATCGAGGTCGCGGTCGACCGCTGCGAAGACGTCGCGAACATCGTCGAGATGATCGTCGTCAAGCACACCTAGCTAGACGGTGGATAACGCCCTCGTACTGGTCGCGCTCGTCGTGGTGCTCGGCGTCATCTTCGAGTACGTCAACGGTTTTCACGACGCGGCCAACGCGATCGCGACCGTCGTTGCCACGCGCGTGCTGACCCCCGCGCAGGCGGTGATCATGGCGGGGACGCTGAATCTGATCGGTGCGCTCTCCGGCGTGGCCGTTGCGAAGACCGTCGGGAACGGCATCGTCGACGCGGGGGTGGTCACGCAGGACCTCGTCGTCGCCGCGCTCATCGCGGCGATCGCCTGGGACCTGCTGACCTGGTACTTCGGTCTGCCGACGTCGTCGAGCCACGCGCTCATCTTCTCGATCATCGGAGCCTCGGTCGCGATCCACGGCGCGGGTGTGATCATCGCCGGCGGTCTCCAGAAGACGAGCTTCGGCATCGTGTACTCGCCGGCGCTCGCGTTCCTCGTGGGGTACCTGATCATGCTCGCTCTCTACTGGGTGCTGAGGAATACGTCCTTCGGCTGGGTCCAGCGATTCTTCGGACGGGCTCAGGTCCTCTCCTCCGCGTACATGGCGTTCAGCCACGGCGGCAACGACGGACAGAAGACGATGGGCATCATCGCGCTGGCTCTCGCCGCGTATGGAGTGGTGCCCACGGGCGCCGACTTCTACATCCCGGACTGGGTGAAGGTGATCTGCGCCGTGTCGATCGGTGTCGGGACCATGACGGGTGGCTGGCGGATCATGAGGACCATGGGCGTGCGGATCACGAAACTGACGCCGGTCCAGGGATTCGCCGCCGAGACGACCGCCGGGACGGTCATCGAGCTCGCGACGCGCTTCGGGATCCCGATCTCGACCACACACGCGATCTCCGGGGCGATCCTCGGCGTCGGGTCCACACGGCGGCTGTCGGCGGTGCGGTGGGGCATCGCCGGACGGATCGTGACCGCCTGGGTGTTGACGATCCCGGGCTGCTTCGTCCTCGGCTACGTCATCGCGCTCGCGATGCGTGCCATGGGCGTGCACCCCTAGCCATGGCGGGCGCTCCTTAGAGTGATGCGCGTGCCGCGCACGATCCGCGCACGCGTCCTTCTTGGCTCCATCGTCACGATCCTCGTCGCGCTCTCGGTCGTCGCCGCGGCCGTGCCCGGCATCGCGACGCAGCACGAGGTCGATGTTCTGGGCGCCCGTCTCGCGAGCGAAGCGACACTCGCCGCCGACCTGTCGCGCGACCTGTTCCTCCGCGCCGATGGCGATGCCCTCGATGCCCTCGCGAAGCGCATCGCGTCGGGTTCGGACACTCGCGTCACCTTCGTGGCTGCGGACGGCACGGTCCTCGGGGAGTCGGACGAGGACCGCCGAACGATGGACAACCACGCCGCGCGACCGGAGATCGCGCCGGCGCTCGCGGGCGGAGAGGGCCGCGCCGTGCGACAGTCGTCGACCCTCGGACGCGACCTGCTCTACGTCGCGGTCCCGGTGCGCGCGGGCGACAGGATCGTGGGAGCGTCGCGCATCGCGCTGCCGCTCGTCGCCGTCGACGCGCTCGCGGCGCGACTGTCGTTCTCGCTGCTGGCCGCGGCCGCGCTCGCGGGCATCGTCGCGCTGGTCGCCGCCTTCGTCATCCAGCGCGTCATCGCGCGTCCCATCGAGCTGCTCACCGAACGCGCCGATGCGCAGGAGGTCGCCTTCGACGTGCGCGGGCCGGCGGAGATCGAGCGCCTCGCGGCCGCGCTCCGTCGCTCCGCGGCCACGGCTCGGGCGGAGCACGCCGCCGCCGACGCCGAGCGCGATCGGCTGGCGACGCTCATCGACCAGCTCGGCGACTCGGTCCTCATCGTCGAGGGCGACGGCCGGGTCCTGCTTGCGAACGCCGCCGCGCGCGAGACCGCGGGGGAGGGGGTGGTCGGACGCCGACTGCCCGAGGTCATCCGGCACCACGAGACGCTTGCGGCGTTCGCATCGGCGCGCGACGGCCACGAGGCGACGACGACCATCGAGCGGGCGGAACCTCGGCGCTTCCTGCGCGTCGTCGCACGACCGCTTGAGGGCCGTCAGGTCCTCCTCGTGCAGCAGGACCTCACCACACTGCGGCGGCTCGAGACGGTGCGATCCGAGTTCGTCGCCAACGTCTCGCACGAGCTGCGACGCCCGATCAGCTCGCTCAAGGCGATGGCCGAAGCGCTCGAGGAGGGTGCGCTCGACGACCGCGCGACGGCGCGCGACTTCGTGCACCGGATGCATCAGGAGATCGACGGCCTCGCCCAGCTCACCAACGAGCTGCTCACGCTCACGCGCATCGAGTCGGGGGCGGAGTCGCTCTCGCTCCGCGCGCAGCTGCCGCAGGAGCTGCTCGCTGACTGCGCGCGCAGGATGGGACCGCTCGCGGCGCGCGCGGACGTCACCCTCCTCGTCGAGCCCACGGACGCGCCCGCCGTGCGCGCCGATGGGGAGCGCGTGGCGCAGGTGCTGGCGAACCTGGTGCACAACGCGGTGAAATTCACCGCCGCCGGCGGGTCGGTGCGGCTCTCGGCCGCGCGCGAGGACGGCGGTGTCGCCTTCAGCGTCGCCGACACCGGTGTGGGTATCGACCGCGCGGACATCGAGCGCGTCTTCGAACGCTTCTACAAGGCCGATCGCTCACGGTCGGCCGGCGGCACCGGTCTGGGCCTCGCGATCGCGAAGCACATCGTGCAGGCGCACGGCGGTCGCATCGAAGCGACGAGCGACGGGCCCGGCCGCGGCGCGACCTTCCGCTTCACGCTGCCGCTGGCCGAGTGACGCGGTAGGCTCGGCCGCTGGTGGCACGGCTCGTCCTCGTCGACGACGACGCGAATCTGCGTCACACGCTCGGCTACACGCTGCGGCAGGAAGGCTTCGAGGTCTTCGCCGCCGAGGACGGCGAGCGCGGGCTCGAGGCGTTCCGCCAGCATCGGCCGGACGTCGTCGTGCTCGACCTCATGCTGCCGAGCGTTGACGGCTTCGAGGTCTGTCGGCGGATCCGGCGAGAGAGCGACGTGCCGATCATCATGCTGACCGCACGCGACACGGAGGTCGACAAGGTCGTCGGGCTCGAGCTCGGAGCCGACGACTATCTCGTCAAACCCTTCTCCTCGCGCGAGCTCATCGCGCGCGTGCGCGCGCTGCTTCGGCGACGGAAGCCGGCCCCCCCACCGACCGCCGAGCGTCTGGAGAGCGCCGGCCTGGTGCTCGACCCGGGCCGTCACC
>DATEDV010000396.1:0-4836 GCA_035281485.1 Candidatus Limnocylindria bacterium
GGCGCGTAGAACCGAGGCCGATCGCCGGGATCGTCGGCGCGCTGGTGTTCGCTGCGCTTCTCGTCAGTGGCGTGCAGCCGGACGGTTTCCTACGGCCGATCGCGGCGTTCGCCGATGAGTTCCTGCGCGCGCTGCATCCGCTGTGATAGCCGACAGCGTTAGCGTGCGGCGATGAGCGAGAGCGGATCCACCGGCTCGCCGCCGCGCAGCACGGAGAAGTGCAGATGCGGACCGGTCGTGATCCCGGTGAGCCCGACGAAACCGATCACCTGACCGGCCTTCACCGAATCGCCGGCGCGGACGGGCGGCCGCGCGAAAGTGTCGTCGAGATGCGCGTACACGGAGACCAGACCGCCGGTGTGCGAGACGATGACGACCATCGCACCGTCCGAGAGATGCCCGGCGTACGTGACGCGGCCCTCGGCGGCCGCGACCACGGGCTGACCGAGGCGTGCCGCGATATCGATCGCGTCGTGGAAGTTCGGGTAGTGAACGCCGCGGTACGTGCGTGGGAGCGCGAGTGCGAAGGTGCTCGGACCGAACGCCTGCGTGATCGTGCCGCGCACCGGCAGCACCCAGCTCGACGGCGCTGCGCCGTCACCTGCCATCGCGGTCGCGACGAGCTGCGCCAGCGATGTCTGCGCCGCCGCGGCGTCGCGCGCCAGTGCCTGGAGGACCGCGACCTCGGCCGCGCGCTGCTCCCCTTCGCCCTTGGCCGCGGCGGCCGCGATGATCCGCGCCCTATCGCGCAGCCTTGCGAGCTGACCTTGCTTCGCCGCAGCGGCCTGTCGCGCGCTCGCGAGCTGCTCGGCGCGGTCCGATAGGCGTGCGTGCGCTTCACGCAGCGCGGCGTCGAAGGCCAGCAGCTCCGTGTACGCCTCCCGCTGCGCGTCGGTCAGGGTCGGCAGGAGCGGGGTCGCGGACGCGGCGGCGAGCCGGAACGCGTCGCGCACGGTGCGATCGCGGATCGCGCGACGGTCCAGTGTCTGCGCCTGGAGGGCGGCGATCTCGGCGCCGACCGTCTCGAGCTCGGTGGTGACGTTCTTGATCTCGAGGCTGAGCGCCGCGAGCTCGTCGGTCGCGACGAGGGCCTGCGCTTCGATGATCTGGGTGAGCGAGCGCGCGTTCGCGAGAAGCTGCGCGTCGCGCGCGCGCGCGGCTTCCAGCTCCGCAGCCGACGGTGTGGCCTCTGGGGCCGGTGACGGTGAGTCAGAGGGTGAAGGCGCGCCCGACGGACTCGCTGTGCCGGACGCCGTCGGCGAGGCCGACGGGCCCGGTGGCGCCGACGGCCCCGGCGAAGGGGATGCGATCGGCGAAGGCGACGGACTGCCGGCGGGCGACGGCGACGCCGACGCGGTGGTCGCCGGTGACGCCGGTGCGCTGGGGCTCGTTGATGGCGAAGCGCTCGCGGATCCTGACGGCGCCGGAGGGGGTGGTGTCGGCGAAGGCGTGGGCGTCGGATCGGCGGCGCTCGCAGGCGCGGCGAACAAGACGGACAGAGTCAGGGCCAGCGCGACGCTCGCCCACACCGTGCGGAGCATTCGCCGCAAAGACTGCCCGAGAGCGCTGATACAGCGGACGCACGTTCACCCCACGGGCGAGCGCGCCGCTAGCGGCGGCTCGGTTGCTCCTCGATCTCCCACCCATCGAGCTTCAGCCGCGCACGCTCCTTCTCCAGGTCCTTGTAGCGGCCGATCTCCGTCCACGGCGTCTCGTCCACAGGGCTGCCGGGGTTGATGCGTTGCATGACGCGCTGGTCGGAACGGAGCTCGCGCACGACGAGTTGGCGCTCGCCGTGTGCGACGACCAAAAGAAGCGATGCCCGAAGCAAGGTCGCCACGCTCCCCACCCCCTTGAGTCCACAGAGGATATCCGGGTGGCGGGCTCGATCGCGATCAGCCGAAAGTGAACCGCGTCGCCGAGGTGTTGAACTCCTTCACATCGAACACGATGAGCTTCGACGGAGTCGCCCGGAACACGTGGCCGCTCTCGTACTGCTTGGCGCTGGGCCGGTACGAGAACGTCCGGCCGTACTTCGCGGTGTACTGGCGCGCGATCTTCTCCGCGAGGTCGCGTGGCGTGCCGCGGATGACGTCGACCGTCGCGTCGCCGTAGGCGGCGCGCGAGCCCACCTGCGTTCCGAAGCCCAGCCGTCCGTCGCGCGCGAGGTTGCGCGCCCAGAGCGTCCGCTCGCTGCCCTCGAAATAGAGGCGACCGTCTACCCAGACGTGCCACTGCTGCACCAGATGCGGTCGACCGTCCGCGCTCGTGGTGGCGAGCCAGAGGAATCGACCCGTCCGCAGGATGCGCTCGGCGTCGGACCACTCGAGCATGCCCTTCGCGGCGCGCGAGATGTAGCCCTTCGGCAGCTGAGGTCGATCCCGCGTCGGTGCTATGCCTTGTCCTCCGTCATCCAGCGCTCGACGTCCCGCCGGTACTCGACGGCGCCATCGGGGAACCACAGCGCGATCTCGCTCTGAGCGGTCTCGACCGCGTCGCTCGCGTGAACGAGATTGCGCAGGCCGACGAGCGCGTAGTCGCCCCGGATCGTGCCCGGCGCGGCCTCGTGCGGGCGCGTCGAGCCGACCATCGCGCGCACGACGGCGATCGCGTTCGGACCTTCGAGCACCATGGCCACCACCGGCGACGAGCTGATCACCTTCACCAGGTCGTCGTAGAAGAACTTCCCCTTGTGGACCGCGTAGTGCTTCTCCGCCATCCCGCGCTCGACGCGCAGCAGACGCAGTGCCGCGATGCGCAGTCCCCGGCGTTCGAAGCGAGAGAGGATCTCGCCGGCGATGCCGCGCTGCACCGCGTCAGGTTTGAGGACGACCAGGGTACGTTCGACCGACTGCTCGGGGCTCACGAGGCGATCTCCATGACCACGTCCGCGCCCTCGGGCGCGCGGACCGCCGCGACAGCGCTGCGGGGACCGACCGCCGCGACGTACGCGAGCTCGGGTCGCAGGTACAGACGCGCGGCGCGCTGGATGTCCTCGGCGCTGACGCTATCGATGATCGCGCAGACCTCCTCGACCGAGCGGACGCGATCGAGGAACAGCTCCTGTCCCGCCAACCAGTTCGACACGCCGCGCGTGTCTTCGAGACGCAGCTCGAGGCGTCCCTTGTTGAAGTCACGGACGCGCTCGAGCTCGTCCGCCGGCACGAGCTGATCGCGCAGGCGGGCGACCTGCGCCAGGGCCGCATCCACCACTTCGCCGATGCGGTCGGGAGCGACCCCCGCGTAGATGACGGCGTGACCGGCGTCGACGTAGTTCGAGGAGAACGAGTGGACGTCGTAGGCGAGCGCGCGCTTCTCGCGGAGCTCGAGGAAGAGCCGGCTCGACATCCCCTCGCCCAGGATCGCGTTCAGCATGTCGAGCGTGTATTTGTCGGGATGCACCTGCGGAACGCCGCGCCACCCGATGCAGACGTGCGCCTGCTCCGTCCGTTTCCCGAGAAGCTTGACACGGGTCTTCGACGAGGTCGTCGCTGCTTTGAGGCGCGGCGGCTGTCGGTCGGCGATCGGCGCGAAGAGCTCCGCGATGGCGTCCGCGACCTCGTTCGCGTCCACCTTGCCGGCCAGCGCGACGACGATCTTGCGCGGTGCGTAACCACGATCCATGAATCCGCGCAGCTGGCCTGCGGCCATACCGAGCACGACCGGTTCGCGGCCGGCGACCTCCCAGCCCAGCGGATGGTTCGGATACAGGAGCTCGTCGACGAGCGTGTGCACCCGATCCTGCGGCTGATCGCGATACATCCGGAGCTCCTCGACGATGACCTTCTTCTCGGACTGGACGTCCGTCTCTCGGAGCATCGGCGCCAGGATCATGTCGGCGACGACGTCGAGCGCGACGCGCCAGTGCCGCGCCGGAACGCGCGACCAGAAGACGGTGACCTCTTTGTCCGTCGCGGCGTTCACGACACCGCCGCGGCTCTCGATCTCCATGCTGATGTCGGCGGCCGTGGGACGCTTCGCCGTCCCCTTGAACACCATGTGCTCGAGGAAGTGGCTGGTGCCGGCGTCGGCCTTGCTCTCCATGCGCGATCCCGCTCCGACGAACACGGCGAGCGATGCGGAGCGTGTCTCGGGCATCTCCGCGACGAGGATGCGCACGCCGTTCGGAAGGGTGCGCTTGAGGTACTCCACGGCGCCGAACGCTAGCATTGCGGACGGTCCGCTGTGACGCGAGCGTGAGGAGGGAAGCCGCTCTGACCGGCTGCGCCGACGCCCTCATCCACTTCCTGTGCGTGCTGCCTGATCACCTGCGCGATCCGCAGCTGGAGAGCGACCACATCACCGTGGTCGATGGCCGCTGGGCATTCTGCGCGGCGAACGTACGCGAGGAGTCGCACGACTGGCAGTCCACGGGTGGGATCACGCGCGCCGACGTCGCGCGACAGCTCGCGCAACGCCGCGGACAGCGGGCCTAGCGGCAGAACGCGACGGTGATGTAGAGCGCGTCGGGACCCTGCACCGCGCCGATGCCCGCTCTGCGGAAGTTCGGATCCATGATGTTCGTGCGATGGTTGATGGGCTGCCACGGCTCGGCCATGAACTCTCGATGCAGCACGTCCACGCCTCCGCCCCACACCTTTCCGGTGTTCTCGCCGTACCAGCCGCTGCCGCAAACGGGTACATAACGCGAACCTGCCGTGCCATCGGGGCCGTCGTGATAGACGTAGCGGTACTGCGCTTCGACGGCGCTGTGACGGCGCGCGGCGTCGGACACGACGCCATCCAGCACCAGTGGCGCGAGTCCGCCCTGTGCGCGCGACGCGTTCATCAGCGCGAGCATCCGCAGCTCGGCCTGCTGCGTCGCCGCTGACGCCG
>DATEDV010000397.1:0-11609 GCA_035281485.1 Candidatus Limnocylindria bacterium
CAGCGTGCGGGTGGAATACACGTATCGCACGCTGGTCCCCTGGCCATTCGTTCCGAACACGCTCAGCCTCGATCGCACGGTCACCTTCCGGAACTACCAGTGAAGGACTCCTGCCGCGGAGCCACCACCGAAACCCTCTCAACGCGCGGAACCCCATCCCTTCGGGACGGGGACCCCCCGCGCGCGGGGGCCCTCGGTGGTGGCTCCGCGTCGGCGTGTCGCCCTTCATTGGTCCGTTCCGACACCGGCCAAGCGCTCGTCGAGACAGCGCTCGTTCTCCCTCTCCTGTTGCTGTTGCTGGTCGGCCTGTTCGATGTCGGGCGCGCGATATGGCTGAGCAACACGCTCGCCACGGCGGTGCGCGAGGGCTCGCGCTACGGCGTCGTCCACGGCGCGCTGAGCGGCTCGCCGACCGGCCCCGGCTCCGCGTCGTACACACCACCCGACAGCGACACGGTGATCACCGCGCGCGTGCGCAGCTACGCCACGGGCGTCCCGGACAGCCTCGCGGTCCAGTCGACGTGGCCCGACGGGAACGCGAACCGCGGGAGCCGCATCGTCGTGAGCGCAAGCTTCCCGTTCACGCCGATCCTGTCGCAGGTGTTCCTGGGGAGCGGACTGAGCGTCACCCTTCGCTCCAGCTCGACGCTGGTGATCGAACAATGAGGCACTGGCGAGACGACAGCGGTCAGGCGCTGATCATCATCGCGGTCGCTCTGGGCGCGCTCCTCCTTGGTGTCGGTCTCGCGCTCGATACCGGCCAGCTGTTCGTGGCGCGTCGTGCGGCGCAGACCGCCGCTGATGCGGGTGCGTGGGCCGGGGCGACCATCCTGTACTCCGGCGGCAGCGCCGCGCAGGCACGGACGGCCGCGACCGATGACGCCACACGCAACGGCTACACCGACGGCGGCTTCATCAGCGTGGCCACCGCTTCACCGCCAACCAGTGGAACCTACGCGAACGATCCCGGCTACATCGAGGTCACCATCACCGAGCAGGTGCTCACGCGTTTCCTGTTCGGCGCGGGCGGGGGACGCACCGCCGTCACGGCGCGTGCCGTGGCCGGTGTCGCGCGCTCGGGTACGGGCCAGGCCGTCATCGTCACGCGCTCGACCGGATCGACGACGTTCCGGCTGCTCGGCACCACGCGCTTCACGATCACCGGCGGCGGCACGAACACGAACACGACCAACAACAACGCGATCAGCATCGGGGCGGGCGGCCTGCTCACCGCGACCTTCCACCGCGTGAGCGGGAACGTCAACGCGGCGGATGCCGGGCGGATGAGCCCCGCGCCCACCACGGGGGTGGCGGCGGCCGCCGATCCGTTCGCCTCTCTGGCGGGTCCGCCGACCACGGGCGTGCCCTCGTACTCAGGGCAGACGATCACGAACGGCACGGTCACGCTGAGTCCGGGCCTCTACACCGGGCTCGTCACGGTCGGGAACAACGGCATCGCGCGTCTGGTCGGAGGCAATTACATCTTCCGAGCGGGGCTGACCACGACCAGCAACGGCTCGCTGGTGCTCGCCGGCGCGAACGGGGTCCTGCTCTACAACGCCAACGCGAGCTATCCCGCGGCTGGCGGTGGATGCGGGAGTCTCTCGCTGGCCGGGACCGGAACGATGACCCTCTCGGCGAGCCGCACCGGCTCGTACGCCGGCATGCTGGTCTTTCAGGACCGCAGCTGCACGAACGGGCCGACCATCACCGTCCGCACCGGCACGACGCTCGACGGGACCCTCTACGTACCGGCCGCGCTGCTCACGCTCTCCGCGGCGAACAGCGTGACGATCGCGTCGCAGATCGTGGCCGAGCAGCTGACGATCAGCGGGAACAACACGCTCACGATGTCCTTCACGCCGGCTTCGATCACCGGCACGCGCGTGCCGTCGCTGGTGGAGTGAGCTTTAGGGACGCAGGATGCGTTGCACTTCGCTCGTGAAGCTCGCGCCCGCGGTCCCGGCGGGCCGCGCATCACCGGGAGCGCGCAGCAGCAGGTGCAGGCTGCCGCCTGAAGCCTGAAGCGCGGCGATGCGTTCGGCGACCGCCGCGTCGACGCGCAGCGTGTAGACCGTGATGGTCTTGGCGAGCACCGGGACGTCCTGGATGACGATCCGGCCAACGAAGTCGCTGCGCGTCGGCTCGACGACGGCGAGCGTGTAGAGGATGTCGACGTGATCGCCCGCCACGATGAGACCGCCGGCGGCGTTCGAGTCGGGAATGTTCAACGCCATCGCGCGGAACGCCGGTGCGTTCGTGACGACCTGTCCCGGCGGCAGGACGGCGATGTGACCCCCCGCGCCGGGCTGCGCGATCTTCGTCGGCAGCACTGGTTCGTTCGCGGCCAGCGGAACGGTCGTCACCATGCCCGACGCGGCGTTCGCGTCGCGAAGCGCGCTCGCCGGCGCGGCATCGCGCGGAAGCTGGATGACCTTGACGTCGTTCGCGCCGATCGCGGATCGCGCGTCGATGTCTCGTGCGGCGACGAGCACGTCGACCGTCGGGATATCGGTCGGTGTCGCGGTCCGCGCGGCTCCGGCATACAGGTACGTGCCGAGAGCTGCGAGCAGCGCCACGAGCACACCGAGGCCAAGAAGGATGCGGGCCACCAGCCGCGAACGTCGCTGTCCGTAGGGGTCTCCGAGCTTGATTCCCGTGGTCACGGAAGTCGTATCGTTTCGCAACCGCGCATTGCGGCGAGTTTAGCGGCGGATGGGAAGACCGAAAGGACGGCATGGCGGGCGAGAAGATCCTCTGCGTCGACGACGAGGAGCCGATCCGCAAGCTCTGTACGGTCTACCTGGGGAAGCGGGGATACCGCGTCGAGACGGTGGCGAACGGCGTCGAAGCGCTGAAGCTCATCGAGAGCAAGGGCACGCCGGACCTCGTGGTGACGGACGTGAACATGCCGCTGATGAACGGACTTGAGCTCGTGAGGCGTCTGCGGGAGGACCGCCGGACCGCACGGACGCCCATCGTGGTCCTCTCCGCGGCGAAACAGGAGCAGGACATCCTCGCCGGATACTCGCACGGCGCCGACGACTACATCGGCAAGCCGATCGATCTCGCGGTCCTTGCCGCGAAGATAGAGACGATCCTGCGGCAGACGCGCCCCGCCGCCGTCGCCGTCGCCACGCCGCGAAAGCTCGGCGTCGTGATCGCGTTCGCGCACGGGAAGGGCGGGGTGGGTGCCACGACGCTGGCGGCCAACGTCGCCGCGGCGCTCGCAGGTGAGGGCAAGTCGGTCGTGCTGCTTGACCTCAATCTGCAGTTCGGCAACGCCGCGATGTTCTTCGACCTGCGACCGCGAACGACGATCGTCGACTACGCCCGGAGCGACATCGCGCGTGTCACCGAGGACGACTTCGCGCAGTACCTCGCCGACCACAAGAGCGGGGTGCGGATCCTGGCCGCCCCTCCCTCTCCCGAGGAGGCCGACCACGTCAGCATCGCGGCGGTGCAGCAGGCCATCGACCTCGCGCGGACGGGCCGCGACGCCGTGGTCGTCGATCTCGCCACGAAGCTCGACGAAGTGACGCTCGCCGCGCTGGACGTCACCGACATCGTGTGCGTCGTGGCGGCGCCGCACCTGGCCGCTCTGCGTGGCACGTCCGACACGCTCGCGATGTTGACGCGCCTCGGCATCTCCAACGAGCGCATCCTCCTCACGCTCGTCCGCAACACGGCGAAGGGCATCGACGACGCGGGGGTGGCGAAGTTCATCGGGCGCAAGCCGGACGTCGTCGTCCCCTACACCGAGAAGGCCGATGCGGCGGCGGACCTGGGCGTGCCCTATCTGTTGGCCGAGCCGAACGACAAGGTGACGGCGGCACTGAAGCAGCTGGCCGTGCGTCTCGTCACGCGCAAGGCGGTCCCGGCATGAGACCGCCGTACCCGGTCGATCTGGTTCCGCTCTTCCCGGAGTTCCTCACCAAACGCCGCACGAAGTTCACGCTGCCCCTCCGCCTGATGGAGGAGCACGCGATCGACCGGCCGGCGCTCTTCTTCGTGATCGGGGGTGTCGCGCCCCAGGGCGGTGGTCGCTTTAGCGAGATGTGGAACCCCTACGCGACGCAGTGGGACAACCAGCAGGCGGCCGCGAGCGCCGCTCGTGACGCGGGCCTCGTGGAAGAGAAGGACGGGCGATGGGACCTCACGCCCGCCGGGCGCGAGCTCGTCGCGCGCGTGCGCCGCGAAGCTGACGCGTATCTCGCGGCGCTGCCCTCCCCCATCCCCAACGAAGATCTCGAGCGCCTCGGGTCGCTCCTCGGCCGTGCCTTGGACGGTTCCGTCCAGAGCCTCGACCGGCGATGGCATTCGCACATCACGCGCGCGGCGCGCATGGCGGGCAACGGGAAATACCCGATGGTCGCGCTCGAGAACGCCGTGTACGGGCTATGGCAAGCGCGCGACGACGCGCATATGGCGGCCTGGCGCCAGGCGGGCCTGGACGGCCCCATGCTCGACACGCTCACACGCATCTGGCGGCGAGAGGCCGCGAGCGAGGACGAGCTCACTGCGAAGCTCACGTCGCAGCGGCCGGCCGACGTCAGCGAACATCTGGCGCGTCTGCGGCGCGAGGGCCTCGTCGAGCCGGGCGGCGAACCGCGTACGACGGACAAGGGAGCGAGGATGCGTCAGGCGATCGAGGACGAGACGGATCGTCTGTTCTTCGGCGGGTGGCCGGACGACGTCGGCGCCGAGGCGCCCTGGATACGCGAGCGCCTCGCGGCGGTGAACGCCTCCTTTTAAGGGGGCAACAGACGGTCAAAAAGCACGGCTGCGTCGTTACTGCGGCGTGGGCGAGCCCGGAGGGCGAGCCGACATGCCAAGCAGCAACGATCGAGGCGTAGCCGAGATCGTTACAGGTGGCACGCCAAATGCGATACAGACCCGTCACGATGATCGAACAGCGGCCGTCGGCCGCCACGGCCCCCTCCCAGACCGGCGCGCGGGTGATGATCGTCGAGGACGACCGGGACATCGCCATGCTCCTCTCGAGCATCCTGGCGGAAGAGGGCTACGCGACGCATGTGGTCACGGACTCGCGTCAGGCGGTCGAGACCTTCGAGCGCGTGCGTCCGGACGTCATCACCCTCGATGTGATGATGCCCAGCCTCGACGGCATCAGCCTCTGCCTCGAGCTCCGTCGGAACACCGACGTCCCGATCCTGTTCATCTCGGCCAAGAAGGAGCCGCCCGACCGAGTCGTTGGTCTGCGGGTCGGCGCCGACGACTACATCGGCAAGCCGTTCGACAACGATGAGCTCCTCGCCCGTATCGAGGCCCTGCTCCGCCGATCGCAGATCGCGCACGATGGCGGGACGGCGAAGCAGCTGCGCTTCGGACGGTTCGTCATCGACAGCGGGAGCGTCCAGGCCATCGCCGGCGATCGGCAGGTCCAGCTCACGCCCACGGAGTTCAAGCTGCTGCGCACGCTCGCCGGAGAGCCGGGTCGCGTGTTCACGCGTGACGATCTGCTCACGGGTGTGTGGGGTTACGAACCGGGAAGCGACACCCGGTTGGTCGACGTCCACGTCGGCCGCCTCCGCAAGAAGCTGGACGACGCGTCCGTGACCGAGGTCGCGATCGAGACCGCGCGGGGCTTCGGCTACCGCTTGGTGGACACGGCCCGAGGGCGCTGACCCTCGCTGCGCGCGCGGCGATCACGGGTCGCGGCGGCCAGCACCTGCAGGAGATCCGCGGTCTCGTCCCAGCCGATGCACGGATCGGTGATGCTCTGCCCGTAGACCAGCCGCGACGGCTCGACGAGGTCCTGACGGCCCGCGACCAGGAAGCTTTCGATCATCACGCCGGAGATGCCGCGCTCGCCGGCCGCGATCTGCTCGGCGATGTCCGACACGACCGCCGGCTGCCGCAGATGGTCGCGCTCGCTGTTCCCGTGGCTCGCGTCGACGATGATGCGCTCCGGCAGGCCGGAGTCGCGCAGGCTGTCGAGGACGCCACGGACGCTCGCCCGATCGTAGTTGGGGCCGCGCGCGCCCCCGCGCAGGATGACATGGCCGTAGGGATTCCCGCGGGTGGACACGAACGCCGCGAGCCCCTGCTCGGTGACGCCGATGAACTGGTGCGGGTGTGCCGCTGCGCGCACCGCGTCGATCGCGATCTGCACGGTGCCGCCGGTGCCGTTCTTGAACCCGACCGGCATCGAGAGGCCGGACGCCAGCTCGCGATGCACCTGACTCTCCGTGGTGCGGGCGCCGATCGCGCCCCAGCTCACCAGATCGGAGGTGTACTGCGGCGAGACCGGATCGAGGAACTCACAGCCCGCCGGTAGGCCGCGGTCGGCGAGATCCAGCAGGAAGCGGCGCGCGAGCCGCAGACCGTCGTTGATGCGGAAGCTCCCGTCGAGCCCGGGGTCGTTGATGAGGCCCTTCCATCCCACCGTCGTGCGGGGCTTCTCGAAGTACACGCGCATCACGATCCGCAGATCGGAGGCGAGGTCCGTCGCGACGGCGGCGAGTCGGCGCGCGTAGTCCATACCGGCGTCGACGTCGTGCACGGAACAGGGTCCGACGATGACGATGAGACGGTCGTCCTCGCGGTCGAGGATGCGCACCAGCTCACCGCGCGCGGCGGCGATCGTCCGCGACCCCGACTCGGAGAGCGGAAGCTCGTCGAGCAGGATCGCGGGCGGGATGAGTGGCCGGTAGCCTTCGACGCGGAGGTCGCGGGTCTTCATCGCCCCACCTACTCTACGGAGCCGTGCCGCTCTACGGCTACCGCGGTAAGCGCCCGACGGTCGCGCCCGACGCGTTCGTGGCGCCGACGGCGGTGCTCATCGGCGACGTGACCGTCCGCTCCGGCGCCTCGGTGTGGTTCGGCTCGGTGCTGCGAGGCGACATGGACCGGATCGAGATCGGCGAGCGCTCGAACGTGCAGGACAACTGCACGATCCATACGGACGCGAACGAGCCGACGATCATCGGCGCCGAGTGCACCATCGGCCACGGCGCGATCGTGCACTCGTCGATCGTCGAGCGGAACGTGCTCATCGGGTCGGCGGCGGTCCTCGTCGGGGCGAATACCGTGGGTGAGCGGACGATCGTCGGTGCCGGCGCAGTCCTGCCCGAGCGCTTCGCCGCACCGGCCCGGTCGCTCGTGCTCGGCGTCCCCGCACGCGTCGTGCGCGAGGTACGCGACGAGGACGACCGCTGGACGACCGGGGCGGCGCATCACTACGCCGACCTCTCGGCCTGGTACCGCGAAAACCTGAAAGAGTCTGAATAGTGTCGCCACCCGGAAATCGCGCAGATCCGCGTGCAAGACCGCGGCGAGCGGACGGGACCGCGCGACGAGCGTCTGCGCCCAGCGCGCCCGTCCATGTCGCGCTGCGTCGATCCACGGGCGCGCGTGGCCAGCTGCGAGGAGCGCGGTCCCGGCCGCGCGCCGCGCGTGCCATGCAGATAGACACGATTTCCGGGAGGCGACACTAAGCTGCCGACCCTGCGGCTCACCGGCGCGGATCTCACGATCGCCGACGTCATCGCGGTGGCGCGACGCCGCACCGCGGTCGCGCTCGATCGCGTGGCCGAGCGGCGCATGGCCGAGTCGGCAAAGGTCGTGGCCGAGCTCGCGGCCGGCGACGCGCCCGTGTACGGCGTGAACACCGGATTCGGCGACCTGGCGACGGTGCGCATCCCGCTGGCCGACCTGCGCAACCTGCAGCGCAATCTCGTGCGCAGCCACGCCGCCGGCGTGGGCGATCCGCTCCCCGTCGACGTCGTGCGCGCCGTGCTCCTGCTCCGCGCGAACACCCTCGCCGCCGGCCGCTCCGGCGTGCGCGCGGGGCTCGCGGAGATGCTGCTGGAGATGCTCGACCGCGGCGTCCATCCGGTGATACCGATGCACGGGAGCGTCGGCGCGTCCGGCGACCTCGCGCCACTGGCGCATGCCGCGCTGGTCGTGATCGGCGAGGGCGAGGCGTTCGTCGAGGGCGAGCGGATGTCGGGCGCCGACGCACTGAAGAGGGTCGGGCTGAAGCCGGTCGATCTCGCGGCGAAGGAAGGCGTCGCGCTCATCAACGGCACGCAGGTGATGACCGCGATCGGGTGCTTGGCGCTGCACGATGCGGAGGTGCTGACGGCGGCGGCGGACGTCGTCGGCGCGATGTCGGCCGAGGCGCTGCGCGCGACCGACACCGCGTGGGACATCGAGCTGCACGCGGCTCGCCCGCATCCCGGTCAGCAGACGGTCGCGGCGAACCTCCGAGCGCTGATGGAAGGGAGCATGAACGTCGCGTCGCACCGGGTCGGCGATCCGCGCGTTCAGGACCCGTACTCGATCCGCTGCATGCCGCAGGTCCACGGCGCGTCGCGCGACGCGCTCGCGTACGTGCGACGCGTGCTCGAGACGGAGATCAACGCCGTCACCGATAACCCGCTCGTGTTCGCCGAGGGCCGGCGCGTCGTGAGCGGGGGCAATTTCCACGGTCAGCCGGTCGGCATCGCGCTCGATCTCGCCGCGATCGCCGTGGCCGAGCTCGCCGACATCAGCGAGGCGCGCGTAGACCGGCTGACGAACGCGCACGTGAGCGGCCTGCCCGCCTTCCTGAGTCCGGATCCCGGCACGAACTCCGGCTTCATGGTGGCGCAGTACACGTCGGCGGCACTCGTGACGGAGAACCGGCTCCGCGCCTATCCCGCGTCGGTCGAGTCGCTCCCCACGTCGGCCGGCATGGAGGACCACGTCAGCATGGGCGTGCACGCCGCGCACAAGCTCATGGCGGTCGTGCGCAACACGCGCGACGCGCTCGCGATCGAGGCGCTGTGCGCGGCGCAGGGCCTCGACCTCATCGGCGCGACGACCGCACCGGGTGTCCAGGAAGCCCGCCGCGTCGTGCGCGAGCACGTGCCGATGCTCGGAAGCGATCGCGCGCTCGCGCCGGACATCGCCGCCGTGGCGGATCTCATCGAGCGCGAGATCCTGCTCGCCGCGGTGCGCTCTCGCATCCCCGATCTGGTGTGACGGCACCGCGCGCGGTCGTCTTCGACCTCGGTGGAACGCTGGTGGAGTGGCCGGACTGGGAGGGCGGCGCGCCCGGGAAGTGGGCCGTCGCGTATGAAGCCCTCGCCGGGCGCGACGGGTCGCGCGCGACATGCGACGAATTCGTCGCGGCGATGCGCGCCGCGGAGAAGGCACATTGGGAGCGCGTGGACCGCGAGCACTGGAGCGGGCCGCCGACCGGACTCGTCAGCGACGGATTCCGCCGTCTGGGCGCGAACGCCGACGAGGCCACGCTCCTCGCCGCGCTCGACGGCTACGCGCGCGCCGTCGCCGGATGGTGCACGGTGTTCGCCGACACGCGCGACACGCTCGCACTGCTTCGTCGACGCGGCTACCGCCTGGGTCTCCTATCGAACACCTGGTGGGCGGCCGAGTGGCACAACGCCGATCTCGCGGCCCACGGGCTGGGTGATCTGCTCGATGAGCTTCTGTACACCTCCGACCTGCCGCACTCGAAGCCGCATCCGTCCGTGTTCCGCGAGATCGCGGCGCGACTCGACGTCGACCCGACGGCGTGCGCGATGATCGGAGACCGGCAGATCGACGACGTGTCTGGTGCGAAGGCGGTGGGCATGCGCGCGATCTGGCGTCGCAACGATTCGGGCTTTCCCACCTCTGACGTCGCCCCCGACGCGGTCGTGGATACGCTCGCCGAGCTGCCACCGCTGCTGCGGTCGTGGGGCGGCCCGTGAAGCGATGTGCCTGGGCGTCGCGGGAGCCGCTCATCACCTATCACGACGAGGAATGGGGCACGCCGCAGCACGACGACCGGGTGCTCTTCGAGTTCCTCATCCTGGAGGGCGCGCAGGCGGGGCTTTCGTGGGACACGATCCTGAACAAGCGCGAGGGCTACCGGCGCGCGTTCGCGAAGTTCGACCCGAAGAAGGTCGCGGCGTTCGGCGCACGCGACGTCGCGCGTCTCATGAACGACGCGGGCATCGTCCGCAATCGGGCGAAGATCGCGTCGGCCATCGCGAACGCGAAGGCGTTCCTCGCCGTCGCGAAAGAGCACGGGACGTTCGACGCGTACATCTGGTCCTTCACCGACGCGACGGCGCTCTCGCGCGACCTGCGCCGACGCGGTTTCAACTTCGTCGGGCCGACCATCATGGAGGCGTTCATGGAGGCCGTCGGCATGCTCGATCACCACGACCCCGATTGCGATCGAGGTCGTCAGCTCCGGAAAGCGCGACGCCCGCCGGGGGCGGCGGGCGCAGCGCGAGGAGGGAGGGAGACGGGAAGGCTGACTTAGCGGCGCGGGCCCCTTCCGGGGAAGCCGGCGGGACGGGTCTGGTCGACCTCCGCGGCGACGTGCGCGGTGAGCGCGGCCTTCTTCTCGGCGGCCTGGGCCGCGGTGAGCGTGCCGGCGGCGAGCGCGGCGTCGATCTTTGCGTTGCCGTCGGCGACCATCGCGGCGATCAGTCCGTCACGGCTCTTGCCCGCGGCGGTCGCGATCTGCGCGAGTGTCTGGCCCGCCTGAAGCTGCGTGCGCACGTCGGCCTCGGGCGTACCGATGTACGCGGCCGCGGCCGCGAGATCCCTGGTGATGTGCAGGCCGCCGGGGCCGCCGGGGCCACCGCGGCCGTGCCCGGCGAAGCTGGTGCCCGGCTGATCCACGGCGGTGCTGATCTGCTTCGTCGCCTCGGCGGAGAGCGCGGCGATGAGTCCGTCGCGCGTCTTTCCGTTCGCGACGGCGATCTCGGCCAGCGTCTTTCCGCTCGCGAGCTCGGTACGCAGGTCGGCCTCGCTGATCCCGATGTACGTCGCCGCGGTCCCAAGGACGTTCCCGCTGCCGAAGGGTCCGTGCGAGGCGAAGATCGCGACGCCGCCCGGTAGCTGCGCGATGACCGCGTCGGCGGTCGCGGGCGCGAGTGCGGCCGCCGCGACGCCGCCGCTGAGCACAAGCGTGACGCCGCTCGCGATGAGCATCTTGTCGATGTACTTCACGTCGTGTCCTTTCTCGGTGGTGACTGCGACGAGTTCACCAGCGCGAGCGGCACCGTTCATGAAACGGCCCTAAGAACGCCCGTACGCGCGGGTTTTCTTACTCGGGTCTTACCCGCGCGCACCTACACTTCGCCTCGTGAACGTCCTCCTCGTCGAGGACGATCCCGCAGTGCGGGGAGCCGTGGAGCGGGCGCTTCGCGGCGCCGGCCACAAGACCGAGACCGCCGCCAACGGCCCGAAGGCGCTCGAGGTCGCGACGGCGAACCCCTACGACGCGATCGTCCTCGACCTTGGCCTGCCGGGTCTTGACGGTCTGGAGGTGTGCCGTCGGCTGCGCTCGTCGGGCAACGGCGTGCCCGTCCTGATGCTCACCGCGCGGGCCGCGGTCAGCGAGCGGGTCGAGGGCCTCGACGCCGGTGCCGACGACTACCTCGTCAAGCCGTTCGAGCGCGCCGAGCTGCTGGCGCGGATGCGGGCGCTGCTGCGCCGCCGACCGCCGCGCGGCAGCGCCTCGCTCGTCGTCGGCGACCTGCAGCTGAACCCCGACACGCACGAGGTCCGCCGCCTCGAGCGCGAGATCGAGCTCACGCAGCGCGAGTTCGAGCTGCTCGAGTACCTCATGCGCAACGAGC
>DATEDV010000398.1:0-2197 GCA_035281485.1 Candidatus Limnocylindria bacterium
CCGCGGAGCGGATCGCGCGCGCAGTTCAGGACTTCCTGCCGCCGACCATGTCGGCGGCGCCGGCCGAAGCTCCGGTGACTGCGCCACTCCCCGCCTGAGGTGGCGGTGTCCGACGGGCTGCGCGTCCTGTTCGTTAGTCCGTATCTGCCATCGCGCACCGCGGGCGGACGGGTCCGACTCCACGGTCTCCTGACGAGCCTTCCCGCGTCGTGCCGCGTGTCGCTCATCGCCTTCGCGCCGCGTGACGGCGGCGCGGTCGGCGTCGATGACGAGATCCGCGAGCGCTGCGATGAGGTCGTGGTGGTCGCGAACGAGTTCCGGGAGATCGCCGGGCGGCACAAGCGCGCGCTGCAGCTGCGATCGCTGCTGTCGCCGCACAGCTTCGAGCGCGTGGTCCACGAGCGACCGGCGCTCCAGCGGGAGCTCGACCGCATGTGCGGGCGGACCCGGTTCGACATCGTGCAGATCGAGCATTGCTTCATGGCCCATTACCGCTTTCCGGACGCATCAGCGCTCGTGCTCGACGAGCACAACGTCGAATACGAGATCCGCAGCCGCACCATCGCGCTGCTGCGGCCCGGCGCGCGCAAGGTGTACGACGAGCTGAACCACTTGAAGCTGCGGGCGGAGGAGCAGCGGTCCTGGCGCGAGGTTGACGCGTGCGCGACCACGTCACGCCACGACGAGGAGACCATCCAGCGCGTCCTCCCGGGGAGGCGGACGGCCGTCGTCCCCAACGGAGTCGACACGGCATTCCTCTCGCCGGACGAGAGCCCGCGGGTCCCCGGCAGGGTGGTCTTCGTCGGCACGCTTTCGTACTACCCGAATCACGACGGGCTCCTCTTCTTCCTCCGTGAGGTGATGCCGCTCGTACGGCGTCTCCATCCGTCGGCGCGCCTCGAGATCGTGGGCACCTCGCCGTCCGCCGATCTGCTGCGGTTCGCAGCGCACGACGTGACGTTCACTGGCTTCGTCGAAGACGTGCGACCTCACCTCGCGCGCGCGAGCGTCGTCATCGCGCCGCTGCGGATCGGCGGCGGGACGCGCCTCAAGATCCTCGAGGCGATGGCCATGGCCGCGCCGGTGGTATCCACGTCGCTCGGCGCCGAGGGCCTCGCGGTCACGAGCGGCCGCGAGCTGATCCTGGCCGACACCGCCGAGGCCTTCGCGTCCGAGACCGTGCGTGTGCTCCGTGACGACGCTCTCGGCGAAAAGCTCGGCCGCGCGGGCCGCCGGCTGGTCGAGACGAGCTACGACTGGCGAGCGTCGGCGCGCGTCCTCGAGGATCTCTACCGCCGCGTCGCTGACGCGAGGCTGGGCGCCGGGCGAGTGGAGGCCGCGCCGGCCGCGTAGCTCACCCCAGCACGGGGCCGAACACGGGGGCGACGCCGATGTTCGCGGACGCCGCGTCAGCCACGGTCGTCGATGTCCGCCCGATCGCGGTCGTCGCCGCCGCATAGAGCCGATCGAATGTCGATGTCTGGCGTATGCCGCGCTTGGAGTGACCGATCGGCATGAGGTGGCAGCCGCGCAGGGGTGTGTTGCGCGCGAGCCAGTCGAGCTCGGCATCGAGATACGCCCAGTACCGCTCGCACGCGTCAGCGTCGTCGGATGCCGCGTCGAGGATCGCGAGGAGGCGCGCCGGTATCACGATGCCGGGGATCGTTCCGAGACGGCGGGCGTGGTCGCACGAGCGGACGGGCGCGAGGCCGACGATGATCGGAAGATCGGCGAGCGTTCCAGGGATGCGTTCCAGCGCAGCGACGAACGCACGGGCATCGAACACCGGCTGCGTCTGGATGAACTGCGCTCCCGCGGCGTGTTTGCGGACGAGGCGCTCCACCTCGTACGCGGGATCGGGGGCGAATGGAGACCAGGTCGCACCCACGCAGAACGGCTCGGCGGTGCCGAACAGCTCGACGCCGAGGCCAGCCGGAAATCCGCGGGCGAGCTCGATGAGACCGAAGACATCGACGTCATGGACGTCCGCCGACGATTCTGGGACGTCCCCGGTCATGCAGAGGACGTTGCGAACGCCGAGCGCCGACGCGCCGAGCAGGTCCGCGATGAGCGCGTTCCTCGAGCGCGAGCGGGCCACGACCTGCACGATCGGCTCGACGGGGAGATCGGCGTGCGTGACGATGGCGGCCGCCGCGATCGGAGACAGTGCGGGCCGGCCGCGCAGACCATCGGTGAG
>DATEDV010000399.1:0-5252 GCA_035281485.1 Candidatus Limnocylindria bacterium
GCCGAGACGACGGCCGCGATCACCGGCGCGGTCGGTCGGATCCGCCGTGATCCCATGGCGATGCTCGCGTTCATCGGGTACGACGCCGGCGCGTACTTCGCGCACTGGCTCTCGATGTTCGGACGGATGTCGCAGCCGCCGAAGATCTTCCTGGTGAACTGGTTCCGCAAGGGCGGCGACGGACGGTACCTTTGGCCGGGCTTCGGGCAGAACATGCGCGTCGTGAAGTGGATCATCGATCGCTGCGTCGGTCGCGCCGGCGCGATGGAGACGCCGATCGGCTACACGCCGCGACTCGGCGACCTCGACCTCCGCGGGATCGACACCAGCCCCGACGCCATCACCGCGGCGCTACGCGTGGATCCGGACGAGTGGACCAAGGAGCTCGAGTCGCATGCCGACTGGTTCGAGAAGATCGGCGGGACGGTGCCCGAAGCGCTGCGGCTCCAGCGCCGCCTGCTCCTCGCTTCGCTGAAGGCGGAGCTGACGAACTAGCCCAGTTCCTCGTGACCTCAATCCGCTAGGCGTACTCTCGGACTGCCCATGGGGCCGTTCGACCGCTTCAACGACCGTGCGAAGCGCGTCCTGGCTCTCGCGCAGGACGAGGCGATCCGCTTCAACCATAACTACATCGGCGTCGAGCATCTTCTTCTCGGGCTGGTGCGCGAGGGCGAGGGCGTCGCCGCCCGAGTCCTCGATTCGTTCGGCGTGGAACTCTCAAAAGTCCGGACCGCGGTCGAGTTCACGATCGGCCGTGGCGATTCAACGACCTCACCGAGCGAGATCACGCTGTCGCCGCGCACCAAGAGGGTCATCGAGCTGGCGATCGACGAGGCCCGCAAGCTGGGCCACAGCGCCGTTGGCACGGAGCACCTGCTCCTCGGGATCGTGCGCGAGGGCGGCAGCGTCGCGACCGGCGTTCTCGAATCGCTGGGGGTGGATCTCCTCAAGGTCCGCCATCAGGTCATCGCGACGATGGGCCAGGCCGCGGCGCGCACGAGCGGTCTCGGAGCCGCCGCGCGCGCCGCGCCACCGCAGCCGCATCCGATCGACCGCGTAGACGACCTCACACGGCGCGTGATCGCGCTCGCCGAGAACGAAGCGCTCGGTATGGGCCACACCTGGGTCGGCACCGAGCATCTCGTTCTCGGTCTCATGTCGGCCAACGGATCGACGGCCCAGAAGATCCTCGGCGAGCTCGGTCTCACCCGCGAGAAGATCCGCGAACACGTCGCCAAAGCGCCGCCGCCCGGTCCTGAGTGGTCGACCCCGGACCTGACGATGACTCCGCGCGCGAAGCGTCTGCTCGAACAGATCGCAGAGAACGCGGGGAGCGGCCGAGTGCGAGCTGACCCATTGCTTCTCGCCATAGTCCGCGATCCGGAAAGCTCAGGCGGCAGGATCCTCAACGCGCTCAGCGTGACGTCCGGGATGATCGTCGAGGCGCTGGGTCGGCAACCGCCGCCGAGCTGAGGCCCTCGTGGATGCGGACCGTGAGTCTGTCGTGAGATTCAGCTGAGTGGGACCGTTCGATCGCTTCAACGACCGCGCGAAGCGCGTCCTGGCGCTCGCGCAGGACGAGGCGATCCGCTTCAACCACAACTACATCGGCGTCGAGCATCTACTTCTGGGTCTCGTGCGCGAGGGCGAAGGCGTCGCGGCTCGCGCGCTGGCGTCACTCGGTGTCGATCTCTCGAAGCTGCGCTCGACCGTCGAGCGGATCGTCGGCCGCGGCGACTCGACGACGACACCGACCGAGATCACGCTCTCGCCGCGGACCAAGAGGATCATAGACTTGGCGATCGACGAATCGCGCAAGCTGGGGCACGGCGCCGTCGCCACCGAGCACCTGCTGCTCGGCATCGTGCGCGAGGGTGAAGGCATCGCGAGCGGAGTCCTTCAGTCGCTCGGTGTCGAGCTCGACAGGGTGCGCCGGCAGGTCATCGCGACGCTCGGCCAGCAGCCGCCCGGCATGATCCAGCTGGGCGAGCCCATGGTCCGCGTGAACACGTACACGGCGCGGTATCAGTCAGGCAGGGAGACGCTCACAGATGCAACTCGGCGCGTGGTCGCGCTCGCCCAGAACGAGGCGATCGGTCTCGGCCACACGTGGCTCGGCACGGAGCACCTGGTCCTGGGTCTGCTCAGCGCGAACCGCACACCGGCGCAGGACGCGCTGCGGTCGCTCGGCCTCACGCTGGAGGCGACGCGGGAGCGCGTGAGCACGCTTCCCCCGCCACCGGCGGAGTGGCGGACCAGCGACCTCGCCATGAGCCCGTTGACGATGCGACTGCTCGAGGGATGGCTCCCGGGTCAGCATTCGATCACGCCCGAATCCCTCCTGAACCGGATCGTCAAGGAGAGCGACAGCCAGGGCGCGCAGCTGCTGAGCGCGCTCGGCGCGACCAAAGAGAAGGTCCAGGAGGCGATCGGCAACGCCACCGGAAAGGACCCACCGCCATCCTGCTGAGGACCCGTGAGCTCGCCGTTCGAGGGTAGGTCAGGCGGTCCGTTGGACCGCTTCAACGACCGCGCGAAACGCGTCCTCGCGCTATCGCAGGAGGAGGCGATCCAGCTCAGGCACAACTACATCGGGACCGAGCACCTGCTCCTCGGCCTTCTGCGCGCCGATGACAGCATCGCCGCGCAGGTCCTCGAGTCGCTCGGCATCGGTCTCGCGCGTGCGCGCACCGCGACCGAATACATCATCGGCATCGGCGCTGAGCCGACGGCGCCCAGCGACATCACCCTGTCGCCGCGCACCAAGAAGGTGCTCGAGCTCGCGATCGATGAGGCGCGGCTCCTGGGTCAGGGGCGGGTCGCCCCCGAGCACATCCTGCTCGGTCTGGTCCGCGAAGGGCAGGGCATCGCATCGGGGGTCATCGAGTCGTCGGGTGTGGCGCTGCAGACCGTGCGCGAACGAGTGCTCGCGGCGTTGGGACGTACGGACACCGGTACCTAGCAGCCCGCCGTCGCGAGGACGGGACTCAGCCGCGGACGGTGATGTCCGGCTGACCCTGTAGCGCCTCCGCCACGCGCGCCTGCGCCGCGGCGCGGTCCGCCGCCCGCACCACCAGCGTCACGTGATAGCTCTCCTCGAGACCCGCGGCCGCCAGCGCGGCGCGGTCGGCGCGCACGAGGCGGAAGTGCCAGGCCAGCGCCACCGCACCGACGGCAGAGTCGACGCCGAAGTGCCAGAGGTCGTGCACCGTAGCGAGATCGAAACGCAACGCCAGGACCCCCTTCAGCAGGTTGAACAGGAATGCCGAGCCGAACACGAGCACGGCGGCGACGCTTCCCAGGATCGCGAGGTAGAGATACACACGCCGCTGCAGCGACCTTCGCTCCGCATCGTCGAGACGGCGCTGCGAGGTCCGCCAGTGGAACGCCCAGGCCGGACCGCCGACGAGTACGAGGGCGATCCACGTCGCCGTCTCCCGCGCGTCGTGATCCATCAGGCGAAGCCAGCCGCTGCCGACCGCGCCGATCGCGCCGGCCGCACCGATGGCGCCCATCGCGAGACCGATCGCGGCGATGAGGTAGTAGTACGCGCGCCGGATGGCGGCCGCGCGGCCGGCTTCCGTCTCCCGCGTCGCCTCGCCTTCGACCACGCGCCGGTGATACCACCACACCGCGGCGAAGACGGCGGCGAAGAGGAGCGGCGATCCAAGCTGGCGTCCCAGATCCGAGTCGGTGATGCCGCGCTCGCCGAGCGCGCGCGCGAGCACCGTCGCGATCGCGGTCGTAAGACCGAAGAGGACGACGAACGCGGCGATCGCGACGACGAGATAGATCGCGAAACGGCGCGCGATCGAGATCCGCGCGTCATGGACCGCGTCGCGCACCGCGCGCTGCGCCGGAAGCCAGGCGGCCAGCCACAGTGCGAGCCCGGCGATGATGCCGGGAAGGGCGTTCGCGAGATCGAAAAGCAAAGACGCATCGCGGCCCGGGATCGGACGCGGCGTCACACCCGGCGGAAACACGGGGTCGGGGAACGGGAAGAGCAGGCGTTGCCACAGGCCGGCGAGCGTCGACGCGACGGAGAACGCGAAGAAGAGGAGGCCGACGACGGCGAGGGCATAGACCGCGAAGTGACCGACCTCCGCGGCCCGCGCGGCGAGCGCGCCGCTCCGGCGGTCCGCGGCCGCGACACGCACGTGGAACACCAGCGCACCGGCGGCGGCGACCGCCATCGCAAAGGCGCCAGCCGCGCGAGCCTCCCACGCCGGCTCGAGCTGGAAGATCCTGTCGGCGCCGACGCCGAGGGACTGGCCGTCGCCGGCGACGAGCGCGAGGAGGACAAGGCGCAGAACACGCTGCCCGTACCCGAAGACGAGGAGTGCGCTCACGACGATGACGACGTGGAGATACGTGCTGCGCAGCGCGGCGCCGCGCTCGGGTGCCGAGCGGCGCGCGGCGCCGTCGGCGGCGCGGAAATGCAGGTACCACGCGGGCACGCCGACGAGCAGCAGCGCTATCGCGAGGCTGGCCTGCTCGCGGTACAGCTCGCTCGGGCGATTGAACTCGGCGAAGACGAACGGCAGTCCCGTGAAGCCGCCGCTCGGCGCGTCCAGCGCGATCTCCGCACCCACGCGGAGCAGGTTCGCGACGCCGAGCACGATCATGTGAACGGCCACGAGCAGCACGACGTAGAAGTACGCGCGCTGCACGACGGGGAGCGGACGGTCTTCGACGCTCACGTCAGCATCATGAGGGCCGCGGCAAGAGCCGGAGCAGCGCGTTCGCGGTCGGGGAGATCTCCGCGCCGGCGCGCGTGAGGAGGTGGATCGTCCGTTTCGGCGCCGGACGTCCATCGACGCGCAGCGCGACGAGGTCACCACGTCGAAGGTCCTCGTAGATCGCCATCTGTGGCAGCAGCGCGGCGCCGAGCCCGGCCAGGACGACGCGTTTGCAGGCCTCGGTGTTGTTCAGCTCCATGAGAATGCGCGGCGCCGTCCCGGCGTCCGCGAAATACGCGACGGTGATCGCGTGGAGATACGCGGTGGGGTCGCGCATCACGAGACCAGAACGCGCGAGCTCCGCAATGTCAACTCGCGTGCGAGATGCGAGCGGATGCCCCCGGCCCACCACCACCGGGACGCTCTCCTCGAACAGCGGGCGCGACGCGAGCTCCGGCAACGCCACGAGCTGGCTCACCAGCGCGATCTCGATCTCGTCGGAGCGCAGCGCCTCGGCGACCATGTGCGAGCGTCCGCTCCTCACGTTGATCTCGACGTCGGGATGCGTGCGCG
>DATEDV010000400.1:0-3849 GCA_035281485.1 Candidatus Limnocylindria bacterium
AAGTCGGCGTTCTCCGCGAGAAAGCCGTATCCGGGATGCACCGCGTCGCACTGCGCGCGACGCGCGACGTCGACGAGCTTGCCCATCGCGAGATAGCTCTCGTGCGGCGCCGCGGGGCCGATCGGATAGGCCTCGTCCGCGAGGCGCACGTGCAGGGCATCGCGATCGGCATCGCTGTACACAGCGACGCTTCGCAGGCCCATCTCCCGGCACGCGCGGATGACGCGCACGGCGATCTCGCCGCGATTCGCGACCAGGACCGCCCGCAGCGGCGTCAGCGCGATCTCCTAATGCGTCACAGCGGGATGTTCCCGTGCTTGCGCCTGGGGTTCGTGTCGCGCTTCCCCGCGAGCGAGCGCAGCGCGGCGATGAGCCGTGGACGCGTCTGTCGCGGCTCGATCACGTCGTCGAGATAACCGCGCGCCGCAGCGACGTAGGGGTTCGCGAAACGCTCGACGTAGCTCGCGACGAGCTCCCTCCGGCGCTTCTCGGGGTCGTCGGCGCGCTCGATCTCCTCGCGGTACACGACGTTGACCGCGCCCTCCGGGCCCATGACCGCGATCTCCGCGCTCGGCCACGCGACGTTGTAGTCGCCGCGGATGTGCTTGCTCGACATGACGTCGTACGCGCCGCCGTAGGCCTTGCGCGTGATGACCGTGAGCTTTGGGACCGTCGCCTCGGCGTAGGCGTACAGCAGCTTCGCGCCGTTGCGAATGATGCCGCCGTGCTCCTGCGCCGTGCCCGGAAGGAATCCCGGCACGTCGACGAAGGTGAGGAGCGGGATGTTGAAGGCGTCGCAGAAGCGCACGAAGCGGGCGGCCTTCACCGATGCGTCGATGTCGAGCACCCCGGCGAGCACCATCGGCTGCTGCGCGACGACGCCGACGCTGCGACCGTCGAGCCGCGCGAACGCGCAGATGATGTTGCGCGCCCAGCCCTCGTGGACCTCGAGCAGCTCGCCGTCGTCGCAGACGCGCGTGATGGCCTCGCGCATGTCGTACGGCTTGCTCGACGCCTCGGGCACGAGTGCGTCGAGCTCGCGGTCCTCCCGGTCGACCGGATCGTCCGTCGGCACGATCGGCGCGGGGTCGAGGTTGTTCGACGGCAGGTATCCCATGAGACGGCGGAGCAGCTGCAGGCAGGCGGTCTCGTCGTCGCACTCGAAGTGCGCGACCCCGGACCTGCGCGCATGGACGTCGGCGCCGCCGAGCTCGTCGAGCGAGACGTCCTCGTGCGTCACCGTCCGCACGACGTTCGGGCCCGTGACGAACATGTAGGAGGTGTCGCGCACCATCGCGATGAAGTCCGTGATCGCCGGCGAGTACACGGCCCCGCCGGCACAGGGGCCCAGGATCGCCGAGAGCTGCGGGACGACACCCGACGCGAGCACGTTCCGGAGGAAGATGTCGGCGTAGCCTCCGAGCGAGACGACGCCCTCCTGTATCCGCGCGCCGCCCGAGTCGTTCAGGCCGATGACCGGCGCACCGTTACGTACGGCCAGGTCCATGACCTTGCAGATCTTCGCCGCGTGCGCCTCCGCCAGCGAGCCGCCGAAGACGGTGAAATCCTGCGAGAAGACGTAGACGAGGCGGCCGTCGATGCGCCCGAAGCCCGTTACGACACCGTCACCCAACACGCGCTCGTCGTCACCGATCAGCTCGGTCGATCGCGCCATCACGAAGGCGTCGAGCTCCGTGAACGATCCCTCGTCCAGCAGCAGGTCGACGCGTTCGCGGGCGGTCAGCTTGCCTTTCGCGTGCTGCTGCTCGATGCGCGCGTCGCCGCCGCCGCTCACCGCGCGTTGACGCAGACCGGTCAATCGTTCGCTCGCGCTCACGCGGTCAGGATAGGGCGCGACCCTGTTCTGGCATCCATCGTGCCTGCTGGTGCGCATGGACTACGTCCGGGTCCAACCGACGCCGACCGTCGCGACGCGTGACTCGCGCGTCTTCGTCATCACGGCCGATCTCGCCGATCCGGCGTATCAGGCCTACCTGCTCCTGCGGAACGCCTTCACGATCGCTCTCGTCCTCGCCGGCGCGGACAAGTTCTGGAACGCGATGATCGACTGGGTCCAGTACCTCGCGCCAGTGATCCCGCGCACCCTCTCGATCGCGCCCGAGATCTTCCTGCGGGGTGTTGGCGTCGTGGAGATCGCGCTGGGCGTCTGGCTCGCGCTCGCGCCGGGGCGCGCGGCCTACCCCGTCGCCGGGTGGCTCGGGCTGATCATCCTGAACTCGCTGATCGCCGGCACGCACTTCGACGTCGCGCTACGCGACTTCGCGCTCCTGCTCGGGGCGCTGGCGCTCGCGCGTCTCGCCAGCGGCGTGCACCGCTGGCACGAGGAACACGCGTAACCGACCGGCGCGCTTCCCCTAGATCGCGACGAAGTACGTTTCGCAGGCGAGCTGCACCAGCTCAGGAGTGAGCTCCGGCTGCTTTCCGAGGAAGCGCGACGCGGCACCGAGGTGCTGCATCAGGTCCCGCGGGTGGCACGAGCGCAGCGCGATGTTCCGCTCGAGGCAGTACTTGGCGATCCACTCCGCCGCCTTCGGATAGAAGGTGATCTTCTGCTGCTCGCATACGCGACGCAGGATCTCCGTGAACTCCGGCGGTGTCGGCGGCTTGATCTCGATCTTGTACTGGATGCGCCGCAGGAATGCCTCATCCACCAGCGAGGAGGGCGTGCGGTTCGTCGCGAACACGAGCAGGACGTCGAACGGGACCTCGATCTTGCGGCCGTCGGCCGTCGTGAGGAAGTCGACGTCGCGGTCCAGAGGAACGATCCAGCGGTTGAGGAGCTGATCCGGCGAGGCGCGCTGCCGCCCGAAGTCGTCGATCAGCAGCACGCCGCCGCTGGCCTTCATCTGGAACGGCGCCTCGTGCACCTTCGAGTTCTGGTCGAAGGTGAGGTCGAGGTCCTCGAGCGTCAGCTCGCCACCGACCTCGACGAACGGCCGCGAGACCGGGACCCAACGGCGGTCGAAGCGCGCGTCGAGCTCGACCAGGGGACGGTGACGCGACGGGTCGTACACGCGGATGATCTGCTGGCCGACGAGGATCGCGTACGGCACCACGATGCTGCCCTGGAGCATCGTCGCGAGTGCCTTCGAGATCGTCGACTTGCCGGTGCCGGGCGGCCCGAACAGGAAGATCGACTGCGCGCTGTTGATCGCCGGACCGAGCTGACGGAGCGTGAGCTCGGGCAGCACGAGATGCGCGAGCGCCTTCTTGAGGCCCTCCCAGGTCACCTGCACCGCGCCGACGGACTGCGCGCGCACCCGCGTGACGTACGCCGCGAGCGGCACCGGCGCGGCGCCGACATAACCGTTGCGCGCCATCGCTTCCTTGGCTCGCGCGGTCCCCTTCTCGGTGATCATGTAGACGTAGGTGGACGCGGTGACGCCCGCGCCGCCCTTCACCTCGACGAGGTGCTCGGTCTTGAGGAAGTCCAGGACGGGCTGGAGGATCTTCAGCGGCAGGCAGAGGATCTGCGTGAGCTCGGCCGCGGTGGTCGCCCGCTGATAGAGGAGCTTCAGTGCGAGGTCGGCGACGAACGCCGAGGTGAGCCCGGTCTCCTCGATCGTCGCGGGCGCGAGCGGCGCGGCCTGCTCGGCCGGACGCGTCGGTTGCGCTAGAGGCGCGGCCGTCGCCGCGGTGGGTACTGCCGTTGCCATCTGGTCCCTTCCTCCGACAAAGCTGCTCGCGCGAGTTTAGGGGCGCTGTTGTCCCCTTAAAGAGGGAAACGGGTCGCAGTTGCTCGCAGTGACGCCGTCGGCGAACGGCGGCGTGGCACCGAAACCCTCTCAACGCGCGGAACCCCGCGCCCGGTGGCGCGGGGACCCCCCG
>DATEDV010000401.1:0-4964 GCA_035281485.1 Candidatus Limnocylindria bacterium
GGCGCACGAGCTCCGGCAGCACGTCGGCCGCGTTGGCGACGAGCCCGATGCTGCGCGGTGTTCGCTCCGCGAGCGCGCGCTGCGCGACGCCGAGCGCGTCGTCGAGTGTCGGCGCGATCTCGTCGAGGAAGCCCTGGCGCCGACGCCGCTCGGCGTTCGCCTGGTCGACCTCGACGATCAGCCCTACGCCCTCGTTCATCGTGATCGCCAGCGGCTGCGCGCCGCCCATCCCGCCGAGGCCCGCGGTGACGACGAAGCGCCCGGCGAGCGTGCCGCCGAAGTGGCGCCGCGCGACCGCGGCGAACGTCTCGTACGTCCCCTGGAGGATGCCCTGCGTCCCGATGTAGATCCACGATCCGGCGGTCATCTGCCCGTACATCGTCAGACTCGCCGCCTCGAGCTCGCGGAACGTCTCCCATGTCGCCCACCTCGGCACGAGGAGCGCGTTCGCGATCAGCACCCGTGGCGCCCACTCGTGGGTGCGGAACACACCGACCGGCTTGCCCGACTGAACGAGCAGCGTCTCGTCGTTCCGCAGGCGGCGGAGCGTCGCGAGGATGCGGTCGAAGGCCTCCCACGAGCGCGCCGCGCGACCCGTGCCGCCGTACACGATCAGCTCGTCCGGGTGCTCGGCGACCTCGGGATCGAGGTTGTTCTGGATCATCCGGAACGCGGCCTCCTGCGGCCACGCGCGGCAGGCGAGGGTCGTGCCGCGCGGAGCTCGGACGGCGCGCGCGGTGACGGTCACGCCTTCGATTGTCCTCCCAACCCGTGGCGGTCGAGGAACGCCTGCACCGCGGCGTTCCACGCCGGCGCCGCCTCGCGCGGCGCGGCGTGGTGCGCGCCCGCGAGGACATGGAATTCCGCGCCCGGGATCCACGACGCCCATTCGCGCGAGCCCTCGATCGTGGCGCGGGGCTCGCGCTCGCCGACGATGACCAGCGTCGGCACGCGGACTCTCGCGAGGTCGGCCTTCCGTGGTCGCTGATCCCAGTCGCGCAGCACCGCGATCGCCCGCGCGACATCCTCGGGCGCTCGGCCGATCCCGGTGCCCGTCGTCGCGATCATGCGCCCCAGTGGGGATGCCGCGAACGCCGGATCGGTCGTCGGCGGACCATCGCCGCCGTCGTCGGCCGGCTGCCGCGAGATGACCGGGCGGCCCGCGCGCGCGTCGGCGATCTGGCGCTCCAGCCAGGCGCGGCCGGCGTCGTCGAGGTAGGGGACGGTGTGCCCAATGATCAGCGCGAGTGCGCGCCCGGGGTGATCGACCGCGAACTGCGCGGTGATCACCCCGCCGAGCGACGAGCCGCCGACGATCGCGCGCTCGATGCCCAGCGCGTCGAGCAGTCCGGCGAGATCGTTGGCGAGATCGGCCGCTGTCCAGTCTCCGTCCGGGCTTGACGAGCGTCCCGTCCCGCGACGGTCGTACACGATCACGCGATAGCGCTGCGAGAACACGGGCGCCTGCCCGAACAGCCATGCGGTGTGATCGTGTCCCTGGAGGACGAACGCGGCGCCCTCGCCGAGCGATTCGTAGAACAGTTCGACCGAGCCCGCTCTCACGCGTGGCATTAGCGGCTGCGCCGACCTCGCTCATCGCGTAGCGCACCCAGGACCTCAAGCTCGATCTGGTCTTTCTTCCGTCCGGCCGCTCGCTTCATTTCGATGAGGTCAGCGAGCGAGGTGACCCAGACCTTGAGGCCGTCGACGTCGACCAGCTCCGCTCTGGCCTTCAGGTCGTTATAGCCGCCGGTCCCGGTCGGAGTTGCTAGGCAATCAAGATCGCCAACGTCGGTCTTGAACGTAAAGCTGTCACCCATCGCGAGCGCGCGCGCATCCATCTTGAACGGCACCTCTTCGCTGACACCGCGCAGCTTTGCTTGGACTTCCCGCAACGCCGCGGCGAGGCGCTCGAGATTGGCGGGTCCGCGCGCGTAGCAGATGTCGAGGTCACGCGTGACCGTCGGCGAGCCCCAAATGCGTGCGGCGACGCCACCGATCACGACAAAGTCGACGGCGTGATCGACCAAGACTTGAAGACCCGCGACGGGATCGAAGCCGCGCAACGTCATTTTTTCGCGGCTCGAAGGAAGCGCTCGAGTCCACGCGCGTCCTCAGCGGCAAGTCGGAGCCGCTGTCCGGGCGTGAGCCGCAACAGTTCACGGATTTGCGTGCGATCGACGCCCTGGCCGGGCCGCGGAACGGCCGTCACCTCGCGACCGCAGGCTTCTACGAGCGCGCGCAGGGTCTCGAATCGTGGGTCTTGGCGCCCAGTCTCGATCGCCGCGATCGTCGGCTGCGGGATCTTGGCTCGGCGCGCGAGAGCTCGTTGCGTCAGGCCGGCGCCGAGCCTCGCCCGCTGCGCGAGCCCCGCAGCCAGCGGACGCTTGATCATGAATTCATTATCACACGTTCTTGTTACTTGAGCGATCGCGGTCAGGATCAGCTGGGGCGACGGGCTCGCTCCTCGGGCGGATGAACGCCGCGGAACGTGAGGTAGATGAGGCTGTCGTACAGGACCTTCAGTCCGCCGGCGATGAAGAACGGGAGACCGAGAGCGCCCGCCGAGAACGCCATGCCGACGAACGCGGGTGAGATCGCCGCCGCGGTGGTCCGCGCGACGTTGGTGATGCCGGCGGTCGCGGTCCGCTCCTGCGGATCGACGACCGCCATGGTGTAGGACTGCCGGGTCGGGACGTCCATCTGTGAGATGCTCATGCGCGCGAGGAACAGCCCGACGGCGAGCGGTGCGGACGGCATGAGCGGTACGAGCATGAGCAACACGTTCGAGGGCAGATGTGTGAACACCATGGTGTTCAGCAGCCCGATGCGCTGGGCGAGCCAGCCCGCGGCGAGCAGCGACGCGCCCGAGAGCAGGTTCACCCAGAAGAAGATCGACGCGAGCGTCTCCGGCGACAGATCCCAGCGCAGGTGGAACCAGTACGCGACGAGCGACAGCACGACGAATCCGCCGGCGAACGCGTCCAGCCCGAACAGCAGGGAGAGCTTCGCGACGGTCCCGCCGGATCGATGGATGCCGAGGAAGCGTCGCTCGCCCTCGACCTTCGCGAGCTCCACGCGGTCGGAGAGCGTCACGAACACGGCGAGGTTGACCAGTCCGATGAGCGCGTACAGGAGGAACAACGGCCGGTAGGCGTCGGCGCCCTGCAGGCCGAGCGAGGCGAAGAACACCACCGAGGCCGCCGCCAGCGATCCCAGCGCGCCGGCGAAGTTCGCGACGGTGTTGTAGATCGCGAAGAGCCAGGTGCGCTTCTCGTTCGGGGCGGTCTGCGGCAGGATCGCCTGCTCGACGGTCTGGAAGATGCCGACCTCCGAGCTGGTCGCGCTGATCGTGCCCGTGAACGCGCCGATCAGCAGCGGGAGGAAGTCGCCACTTATCGCGAAGAGCACGCCGCCGAGGGCCATGAGCGCCGCCATCGTGGCCACGGTGCGCCGCCGTCCGAACCGGTCCGCGACGAGCGACCAGAAGACGGTCATGAGTGCCGAGCCACCGATCGCCGCGGTGAGGATGAGGCCGATCTCGGTCGGGCTCATGCCGAGCTCGTCCAGATACACGCCGAGCACGACCGCCAGGTAGCCGTAGGCGAAGGTGCGCATCACGCGCGTGAGGAGGAGCTTCTTCCCGTCGAGGCTCAGCCAATCAAGCACGGTCGCGCAGCCTACGACGTGCAGAGGTGCCGGTCAGGCCGATCAGAGAGAGATCAGGACGTCGGAGCGAGACGCAGGCGAAAGCGGGCGCCGCCGCCGGTCGCGTGCTCGAGCGTCACCGAGCCGCCGTGGGACTCCGCGACGTCCTTCACGATGGACAGACCCAGGCCCGACCCCGGCAGCGAACGCGCGTTGCTCGCGCGCCAGAACCGATCGAAGACGCGCGGCGCATCCTCGGGCGCGATGCCCGGCCCGTGGTCGCGCACGCTCACCTCGCCGCTCTGCACCGTGACCTCGACGACGCCGCCGGACGGGCTCCACTTGCCGGCGTTGTCGAGCAGGTTCGTGACGGCGCGCGCGATGCGTGGTCGCACGCCGCGCACGGTGCTCTCGTCCAGCACGGCCTCGAAGCGCACGCGCGGGTAGCGTCCGCGCACATCGACGATCGCGTCGGACACGACCTGGTCCAGACGCACATCCTCGATCGGCAGCGTGGCCTCCTCGTCTCGCGCGAGGTCGATGAGGTCGGCCACGAGGGTCGAGAGGCGCTCCATCTGACCGACCAGCTCGTTCAGCACCTGCTGTCGTTCCTCTGGATCGGTCGGCTGACCGCGCGCGAGGACCTCAAGGTTGGTGCGCAGGCTCGTCAGCGGAGTGCGGAGCTCATGTGATGCGTCGGCGACGAGTTGCCGCTGCTGGCGCAGCGAGATCTCGAGTGCCTTGAGCATGCCGTCGAAACCAGCCGCCAGGCGCGCCATCTCGTCGTTCCCGCTCATCGCGACGCGCCGCGATAGGTCGCGCGTGCGCGTCACCTCGTGGACGGTCGCTCCAAGTCGGCGAACGGGTGCAAGCACCATCCTGCTGATCAAAGCGCCCATCACCGCGGCAAGGAGCACGGCGCCGATGCCGAGGCCGATCAGGGTGACACGCAGGTTGCCGAGCGCTGCGTCGATCTCCGCCAGTGGACGGGCGAGCTCGAGCGCGTGTCCCGGCGTGAACGGGACGGCGTACACGCGGAAGTGTCCGCTCGCTGTGGTGACGTCGGCGAAGGCGTCGGGTCGCTGGCCCCTTGCGACTGCGACGACCTCGCTCGTAACGAGCTCGGGCGCCCTGCCCGCTTGCGGGTCCGCGCCGACGACACTGCCGGAGCCGTCCACGATCTGCGCGAAGATGTCGCCCCGGCCCGACAGCAACACAGCTGTACCGCCGCGGCCGCCGAAGCGCTCGTCCGGACGCGGGCCGCCGAAACGAGCAGTGTCGGCCGTGATCTTCAGCGTCTCGTTGACCGTGTTCTG
>DATEDV010000402.1:0-3867 GCA_035281485.1 Candidatus Limnocylindria bacterium
AAGGAGTCACTGTGCCGACGATCTCGCAGCTGGTCCGGCGTGGCCGGAAGTCGCAGAAGAAGAAGGTGGACACGCCTGCCCTCCGCACGACCTGGAACTCGCTCAAGGGCCGGCACACCAAGCTGCGCCGCGGCGCGCCCCAGAAGCGGGGCGTCTGCACGGTCGTCCGCACCATGACCCCCAAGAAGCCGAACTCGGCCCTGCGGAAGATCGCCCGCGTCCGCCTCACCAACGGCATGGAGGTGACGGCCTACATCCCGGGGATCGGCCACAACCTCCAGGAGCACTCGGTCGTCCTCGTCGAGGGCGGCGCGGTGCCGGACCTGCCCTCGGTGAAGTACCACATCGTCCGCGGCACGCTCGACACCGCGGGCGTCAAGGACCGCAAGCGCGGCCGCAGCCTCTACGGCGCCAAGAACCCGAACCCCAAGAAGAAGGCGTCGTAGGGACCGCAATGAGGAAGGTGTCCTAGATGCCGCGACGAGCTCGCCCCCAGGAACGCAAGACCGCGCCGGACCGCAAGTACGGCAACGTCGCGCTCGCCCAGTTCAACAACAAGCTCATGCAGCGCGGCAAGCGCACGACAGCCGAGGGCATCATCTACGGCGCGCTCACGCAGGCCGAGACGACCACGCGCAAGCCGGGCATCGAGGTCTTCGAGCTCGCGCTGAAGAACGCCATGCCGCTCATCGAGGTCAAGCCCCGCCGCGTCGGCGGCGCGACCTACCAGGTCCCGGTCGAGATCCGGGCCGACCGTCGCACGTCGCTGGCGATGCGCTGGCTCATCCAGGCCGCACGCAAGCGCCCGGGCAATTCGATGTCCGACCGGCTCGCCGGCGAGCTGGTGGACGCGATGAACAACGCGGGCGGCGCGGTCCGTCGCAAAGAAGAGACCCACAAGATGGCCGAGGCCAACAAGGCCTTCAGCCATTACAAGTGGTAGCTGCGATGAACGAGAGCGCGCGGCAGACGTGGCGGTAGCGATGATCGAGACGAAGGCAGGCAAGGCACAGAAGGTCGCGCGCGAGTACCCGCTCGAGCGCTACCGCAACATCGGGATCATCGCCCACATCGACGCGGGCAAGACGACCGTGACCGAGCGCGTGCTCTTCTACACCAAGAAGATCTACAAGATCGGCGAGGTCCACGACGGCGCCGCGACGATGGACTGGATGGAGCAGGAGCAGGAGCGCGGCATCACCATCACCGCCGCCGCGACGACGTGCTTCTGGAAGGACCATCGCGTGAACATCATTGACACGCCCGGGCACGTGGACTTCACCGTCGAGGTAGAGCGCTCGCTGCGCGTCCTCGACGGCGCGGTCGTCGTGTTCGACGGCGTCGCCGGCGTCGAGCCGCAGTCCGAGACGGTGTGGCGCCAGGCCGACAAGTACAAGGTGCCGCGCATCTGCTTCGTGAACAAGCAGGACCGCCTCGGCGCGGACTTCAAGCGCTGTGTCGACATGATCGTCGACCGCCTCGGAGCGAACCCGGCGGTCATCCAGCTGCCGATCGGCAGCGAGGACAAATACAAGGGCGTCATCGACCTCATCGAGATGAAGGCCATGCTCTGGCCGCAGGACACGCCGGCCGATCCGATCATCGAGGAGATCCCTGCGGACATGCTCGAGGCCGCAACAGCTGCGCACGAGACGCTGGTCGAGAAGGTCGTCGAGACCGACGACCAGCTGCTGCACCGCTACCTCGAGGAGCACAAGATCACGCCCGAGGAGCTGCGCGCCGCGCTCCGGGCGGCGACCATCGCCGGCAAGCTCATCCCGGTGCTCAACGGCGCCGCGCTCCGCAACAAGGGCGTCCAGCCGATGCTCGACGCGATCGTCGCCTACCTGCCGTCGCCGCTCGACGTCCCGCCGGTGGAGGGCGTCGACCCCAAGGGCGGCGAGCCGCTGGTGCGCGAGGCCCGCGACGACGAGGCCTTCTCCGCGCTCGCGTTCAAGATCATGAGCGACCCGTTCGTCGGGAAGCTCGCGTTCTTCCGCGTGTACTCGGGCGTGCTCGAGGCGGGGGACACCATCTATAACCCGACGAAGGACAAGCGGGAGCGGATCGGCCGGATCATCCTCATGCACGCGAACGACCGCGAGGACGTCGAGCGCGTCGCGACCGGCGACATCGCCGCCGCCGTGGGACTCAAGCAGACGTTCACCGGCGACACGCTCTGCGACCCGGACAAGCCGGTCGTGCTCGAGACCATCAAGTTCCCCGAGCCGGTCATCCAGATCGCCGTCGAGCCAAAGACGAAGGCCGACGAGGAGAAGATGTCGATCGCGCTCGCGCGCCTGGCGGAGGAGGACCCGACGTTCCGCGTGCACACCGACCCCGAGTCGGCGCAGACGCTCATCTCGGGGATGGGCGAGCTCCACCTGGACGTGATCGTCGACCGCATGCGCCGCGAGTTCAAGGTCGCGGCGAACGTCGGCCGGCCGCAGGTGTCGTACCGCGAGAGCATCACCAAGCCGGTGCGTGCCGAGGGCCGCTACGTGCGCCAGTCCGGCGGCCGCGGCCAGTACGGCCACGTCATCGCGGACTTCGAGCCGCTGCCGCGCGGCGAGGGCTTCGCCTTCGAGTGGGCGGTGAAGGGCCAGGGCCTCTCCAAGGAATGGCAGAAGGCGATCCAGGCCGGCATCAAGGAGTCCATGGAGAACGGCGTCATCGCCGGTTACCCGGTCGTGGACCTCAAGGTCACCGTCGTCGACGGGTCGCAGCACGAGGTCGACTCGAACGAGAACGCCTTCAAGATCGCGGGCTCGATGGCGCTGAAGGACGCGGTCCAGCGCGGCGCCCCGGTGATCGTCGAGCCGATCATGAAGGTCGAGGTCGTCGTCCCCCAGGAGTTCATGGGCGACATCATCGGCGACCTCAACAGTCGCCGCGGCCACGTGCTGGGGATGGACGAGCGCGGCAACGCGAGCGTCATCACCGCGAACGTCCCGCTCGCGACGATGTTCGGCTACGTCACGGACCTGCGGTCGGCGACGCAGGGCCGCGGAGCGAACTCGATGGAGCCGTCGCACTACGAGGTCGTGCCGCCGAACATCGCGGCCGAGATCACCAAGGGCAAGTAATAAGGGCAGTGGGGGAGAGCTAAAACATGGCGAAGAAGAAGTTCGAGCGCAACAAGCCGCACGTGAACGTCGGCACCATCGGTCACATCGACCACGGCAAGACGACGCTGACCGCGGCGATCACCAAGACGCTGGCGCTGAAGGGTCAGGCCGATTTCCGCGCCTTCGATTCGATCGACAACGCGCCCGAGGAGAAGGAGCGCGGCATCACGATCTCGATCGCCCACGTCGAGTACGAGACCGAGAAGCGCCACTACGCCCACGTCGACTGCCCCGGCCACGCCGACTACATCAAGAACATGATCACCGGCGCCGCGCAGATGGACGGCGCCATCCTCGTGGTCAGCGCCGCCGACGGCCCGATGCCGCAGACCAGAGAGCACATCCTTCTCGCTCGTCAGGTCGAGGTGCCGCAGATCGTCGTCTTCCTCAACAAGGTCGACATGGTCGACGACGAGGAGCTCCTGGAGCTGGTCGAGCTGGAGGTTCGTGAGCTGCTCACCAAGTACAAGTTCGACGGCGAGAAGACGCCGATCATCCGCGGCTCGGCGCTCAAGGCGCTGGAGAGCACCTCCACCGACCCCAACGCCCCCGAGTTCAAGTCGATCTTCGAGCTCATGAACGCCGTGGACGAGTACATCCCGACCCCGGTGCGGGCCAAGGACAAGCCCTTCCTGATGCCGATCGAGGACGTCTTCGGCATCAAGGGACGCGGCACCGTGGCCACGGGGCGGGTCGAGCGCGGCATCGTCAAGGTGGGCGAGGAGGTCGAGATCGTCGG
>DATEDV010000403.1:0-2202 GCA_035281485.1 Candidatus Limnocylindria bacterium
CGAGCAGCACGTAACCCCAGAGCGCGGCGCCGCTTACGACGCCGACGCCTGCCTTCACCGCCTCGCTCGCGCCGCTCGGTGAGAGGAAGCCCTCGATGAGCCCCGCGACGCCGAGCACGGGTATGACGAGCAGCATCACGCGCGCGGCCTGCGCGCCACCAAGTCGCAGCGCGTCCCTCCGCGAGCGCTCGCCCGGACGGAGGATCGCCCAGGCGAGCCGAAGACCGGCGCCGCCGGAGAGGAAGATCGCGGACAGCTCCAGCACGCCGTGGCCCGCGATGAACGCGAGCAGTCCGCCCGCCAGCCCGTAGCCCTGCACGACGGCGAAGATCGTGCCGAGCATCGCCCCATTCGCCGCGAGGGCGTAGAGCGTCAGCGCGCCCGCGGTGAGGCCCCCGGCGAACAGCACGATCGCGACGCGGACGTTGTTCACGATGATCAGCGGACCGGCGATCGGTCGGAAACCCTCCGGGATATCGGTCCACAGCTGCCGCTGCGCGAGCTGCCGGCGCGTCTCCTCCGGCAGCGCGTTCGCGGCGACGTCGGGCAGCAGCAGACCGACGAGATACATCGCGAGCGCGAACACCATGAAGATCGCGAACGCCGCGGCGGTCCACGGGAGATTCGCGCGCACTGTGGACGGCAGCTCCGTGAGAACGAAACGCCGCAGGCGCCGACCGCTGGTCGGCGCCTCGCTGTACACGAGCGCGTGCGCCGCGGCGACGAGATCGTTCAGCCGCTCGGTGGCGACATCGCGCGCGAAGTCGCGGCGCGCGATCGCGAGATCGCTGGTCGTGACGCGGTAGAGCCGGCCGAGCTCGACGACGTCGTCGGCGCTGAGCCGGTCGACGCGTCCGCGCGCGGCGCTGACGAGCTGCCCGAGGCGCGCCCACCGCGCACGACGGTCCTCGATGAAGCGGTCGATCGTCACGTGCGCGAACGTACCATGTGCCCATGGCCGTCTCGCTCGGGCGGCTCGAAGTCGAGACCGCCGACCACGTCGTGCTCCGCTACGACCTCGCGGGTGGCGGCAACCGCGGATTCGCGGCGCTGTTCGATTTCCTGCTCGCGACGCTGATCTTCGTCGGCGCTTTCTTCATCTTCACCGCCATCGCGCAGGCCGTCGGCGGCCAGCGGGCGACCCCGTACTTCGGCATCGCCGTGCTGCTCACCTTCACCGTCACGTGGGCCTATTTCATCGTCTACGAGTGGCTCGGCAATGGCCAGACGCTGGGCAAGCGCATCTTCGGGCTGCGCGTGATCGCCGACGACGGAGCGCCGGCGACCTTCACGGCCATCCTGGTCCGCAACCTCATGCGGCTCGTGGACTTCCTCCCCGGCTTCTACGGCATCGGCCTGCTCGCGATCGTGATCTCGCCGAAGTCGCAGCGGCTCGGCGACCTCGCCGCGGGCACCTACGTCGTGCGCGCGCCGCGACCACAGCTCGACTACTTCTCCCTGCGGACGGTCACGCCGCTCGGTGCGGGCGTCCAGGTGGAGACGCGCGCGCTGCCCGGTGAGGCGCAGCGCCTGGTCCGCGAGTTCGTCGCGCGCGAGGCCAAGCTCGGCCCGGACCACCGCGCCCGCGTCGCGAAGCAGCTGGCGGAGCGCCTGCGCCCGTACGCGCGCGACATCGATCCGGGGCTCGACGACGTCGAGCTCATCCGGGCCGTCGCGCGGTCGCTGCGGGCGAGCGCCGGAGGCCGCTGATGGACCTCGCCTGGTTCGGCCTGCTCGTCGTGGTGGTCTCACTCCTCGGCATGCTCGGCGCGGGTGGCCGCAGCCGGGAGGACATCCGCTCCCGCCGACGCTGGGATGCCGCCTTCGAACAGGAGAGTCGCCGTACGAGCCACACAGACGCCACAGGGATGCTTCTCTGTCGCTCCTGCGGCGCGAGCGCGCCCGAGCGGGCCGGCCGGTGCCCGCGCTGCGGCGCGTTGCTCTAAGAGGCCGGTGGCGGCGGGTCTCTCACGTAGACTTGAGGTATGACCACGACCACCCACCCCCCGGGGGAGGGGGCAGCCACGCTCGACCGGCGGGACCTCGCGATCACCGGCATGACCTGCGCCTCCTGCGTCGCCAATGTCGAGTCGGCGCTGCGTGGTGTCAGCGGCGTCAAGAGCGCCGACGTGAATCTCGCGACGGAGCGCGCGAGCGTCGAGCTCGACCCGACGCGTGCCGACATCCCCGCGCTCGTGCGCG
>DATEDV010000404.1:0-4740 GCA_035281485.1 Candidatus Limnocylindria bacterium
CGACCGCGACGTCCTTCTCGGTGCGGGCGTCGAGCAGGAATGTCCAGCGCCGCCCCGCCACCACGTCACAGGAACCCTATCCGACCCCCTCGAAGAACGCGATCCTCCCACGCGAGTTCGCCTGACGGATCTCACGGACCGGCCGGTACTCGGGCGAGTCGTACCACTCGCGCGCCTGCGCGAGCGTCGGGAACTCGAGGATCACGGTGCGCTGGCCGGGCCACTCACCTTCGCGAAGCTCCATCGCTCCGCCACGCATGAGGTAGCGGCCGCCGTACTTCGCGATCGTCGCCGGCACTTGGCGCGCGTACTCCTTGTACGCCTCCGCGTTGGTGATATCGATGATCGCGATCACATATGCCGCCACGCGTCCACCCCTTTCACGGTCGCCTCAGCGCCGGTGCCGCGATCATCACGGCCACGCCGACCGCGATCGCGAAGTACATCGCGATGGACGATGCCACGATGAACGCACGCTGGCTCGCCGGCGGGCGACCCGTGCCCGCGGAACGCTGACCGGCGTTGTCGTGCCACGGCACGAACGCGAGCCAGCTGACCGCGATGTACGCGGCACCCAGGACCAGCAGCCAGAAGGCGATCCCGAGCAGCCGCGCGCCCAACCGCTCCGACCAGGCGAGCCACGACGCGTGCTCGTCGATGAACGTCACGACGCCGCCGACGATCGGCAGCGTCATGAGCCACGCCCACACGGCCTCGCCGTCGGCGCGCAGGCGGTCGGCGGCGCGGATACGGGCGACGACGCCGACCGCGAAACCGAGCATCGCGACCACGCGCCACGAGACCAGGGTGAGCACCCGATCGCGCCGGCGCTCATGCCACGCGCGTTCGCCCTGCTGGGGAAAGAAACGCGACCGCTCGCGCTGTCCGGGCGACTCGAGCTCCTGGGCCAGCCGCGAGAGGAACTCCTCGCGGTTCACGAAGTAGCCGCCGTGATCGAGGATCACGTTCATCCAGTTCGTGACCTCCAGGTCCTCGTCCGGCGGACGTATCGCCTTCTCGTCGCCCCGGGGATCCGGCGTCTTGATGGCGCCGCCCGAGACCGGGTCGTACGCCGACCAGACGTTGATCCAGCGGATCGCAGCGGGCAGCGGCTCGCGCAGGCGGCAGGTGCGCTCGGGCACCAGGCGCCGGTCCCAGGCGTTGTTGAGCGCCGATCCGAATGTGATGAACGTCGTGACGCGGGCGAGGTCGGCGGGCAGCACCGCGCCGGAGCAGAGCGCGTCGTACGCGACGACGGTCCCCTGCGAATGCGCGACGACCGCGATGCGCTCGCATTCGCGCTTCTCCACCAGGAAGCGGATCGCCGCCGCGACGCTGCCACGTACGTGCACGGCCTGGATGTCGTCCCACATGAACGTGTAGAAGTCCCCGATCTGGTCCTGCACGAAATTGCGCAGGCCCATCACCGCACGCTCGACCGGACCGGGGATCTGCGCGAGGACGTAGAGGCCGAGGATGAGCGGGATCGACAGGATCGCGGCGCTGACGTAGCCGATGAAGAGCAGCACCGACGAGACGACCTCGATGATCGCCTTCGGCGACCCGGGAAGCTTCCGGAACGTGGCGACGACGACCTCGGCGAGACGCAGGCTCCGCACGACGGCGGACTTGAGACCCCACCACGTCATCTCGTCGAGGTTCGGCGCGCTCAGCCGCGAGGCCCACCATGCCTCGGCGAAGATCCAGGTCTGCGCGGGATGCCCCTCGACCGCCGTCAGATCGATCGTGAAACGTGCCGGTCGCTCGGCGAGCTCACCGTAGCTGAGGTCGGACGAGGCGACGCAGAGGTCCTTCTCGCGCCGCTTGTGCCACTCCTGCAGCCAGTGGAGGAGCGGGCCGCCGAACTCGCGCAGCGTGGAGCTCTCGGACTGCTGACCGATGCCGTGCACGAACACCACTCCGACACGCGTGGCGGCGCCGGTCTGCGCGATGAGGTGCTGCTCGACGGCCTGACGTTCCTGCATCAGCCGCACACGCTCGGCATCAGGCGACCCGCGCGCCGCGCTGGTACACGGCCCACACGCGCCACAGCGCGCGCGGATCGGACAGCGGATCGCCGTGGACCAGCACGAGGTCGGCCGGCTGCCCCTCGTCGAGGTGACCGGCGTGCTCGACGCCGTACAGCGCCCCGCCGTTGCGCGTGGCCGCCGCGAGCGCCTCGTACGGCTCGAGGCCGGCGTCGACGAGCAGCTCGACCTCCCACGCGAGATGGCCGGCCCGGACCGAGCCGCCGCCGAAGTCGGAGCCGGTCGCGATGATGACGCCGGCGCGCTTCGCGGCGGCGACCGACGCGTACGCGCCCTCCTTGCGCTTCGCGATCCGCTGGCGGCCCTCCGGCGCGCTGAACCGGTCGATCGTCGTCGTGCGGGCGAAGGTCTCCCACGACGCGAACACGGAGAGCGTCGAGACGAGCGTGACGCGGTTGCGCTTCATCGTGGCGGCGATGTCGTCGTCCAGCTCCATGCCGTGCTCGATCGAATCGACGCCGGCCTCGGCGGCGACGCGAGCGCCGGCGAGGTACCCGGAGTGTGCCGCGACGCGCGCGCCGCGCGCGTGCACGACGTCCACCATCGCGCGAACGTCGGCGACGTCGAACGGCGCGTCCTTCACACCGCCGGGCGCGTCCATGTAGAGCTTCACGAGATCGGTGCCCAGATCGAGCTGCCCGAGCGCCGCGTCCTTGAGCTGTGGGCCCTCGACGGCGACGAACATCGCCGGATAACCGGTCTTGCCGATCCACGTCCCGGCCACGCGGATGTAGGGAGCGCCGGGCTTTCCTTTGAGCTCGTCGCGGACGGCGATCGAGACGGGCATGCCGTCGCTCATCGGCGCGCCGACGTCGCGCGCCCACAGGATGCCGGCGTGCGCCAGGCGCCGGGCATTCTCGCGTCCCACCTGCCGCAGCACCGGCGCGGGATCGTCGCCGCGCGCGATCCAGTGGCTGCCGCCCTGCATGGTGAGGTGGCTGTGGCAGTCCACCATGGCTGGAACGATCGTCGCGCCACCCGCGTCCACGACCTCGGCACCGGTCGTATCGGCGGAGTCGTTGGGCCGGATCCAGGCGATCCGCCCGTCCTCGATCGCCAGGCTGATGCCGGTCCGCAGCGTCGTCGACGTGCCGTCGGCCAGCGCCGCGTCGTGGAGGACCACCCGTGTCACCGCCGGGCGATGTTAGGCGGAACCGTAGCGGCGCAGCGGCGGTATTGAGCCTCGATGACCGGACGGAGGGCCAGCCCCGCGACGCTCGAGGACGCCGAAGCCGCGCGCAGCGCGAACGAGGACCTGTTCGAGCGGATGGGCGCGCACGCGATCGAGATCGCCGGTTCCGGCGGCGGACATGAGCTGATCGTGTACTTCGCGACCGAGTCGCTGCCGCACATGCCAGCGACCGTGAAGGCGCCGGGCCGCGCGGATGTGCGCGTTCGGGCGAAGAGAACGCCGGCCTGACGGTTCCGCCTTCCGTCAGCCGCTCCAGTCCAGAACGACCTTGCCGCACTGCCCGGAGCGGACGACCTCGAAGGCCTGCGCGAAATCTCTCGCCGGAAAGCGGTGCGTGATCACGGCCGTGATGTCGAGGCCGCTCTGGAGCATCGTCCCCATCCGGTACCAGGTCTCGAACATCTCGCGCCCGTAGATCCCCTTGAGGGTGAGGCCGCGGAAGATCACCTGATCCCAGTCGATCGGGATCTCCTGGTTCGGTATCCCCAGAAGCGCGACACGCCCGCCGTGGTTCATGAAGGCGAGCATCGACCTGAGCGCGGCTGGGCTGCCCGACATCTCGAGCCCGATGTCGAACCCTTCGAGCATGCCGAGCTCCTTCATCACCGCATCGAGCGTCGTGGTCGTGTAGTCCACCGCGAGCGTCGCGCCCATGCGGCGCGCGAGCGCGAGACGGTAGTGGTTGTTGTCGGTCACCGTGACGTAGCGGGCACCGACGAACTTGCAGACCGCCGCTGCCATGACGCCGATCGGTCCGGCGCCGGTGATGAGCACGTCCTCGCCGGCCAGCTCGAACGACAGCGCGCTGTGCACCGCGTTCCCGAGCGGGTCGAGGCACGCACCGATCTCGTCCGGCATGCCCGGCGGCAGCACATACGCGTTGATAGCGGGGACCGCGACGTACTCGGCGAACGCGCCCGGGCGCTGGACGCCGATGCCGACCGCGTTGCGGCAGAGGTGGCGGCGCCCCGCTCGGCAGTTGCGGCAGTGCCCGCAGGTGACATGCCCCTCCACCGCGACGCGCTGTCCCTCGGCGAAGCCGCTCACCTCGCTGCCCACTTCGGCCACGGACCCTTCGAACTCGTGACCGATGACGAGCGGAACGGCGATCGTCTTCTGCGCCCACGCATCCCAGTTCCAGATGTGCAGATCGGTCCCGCAGATCGACGTGTAGCGGACGCGCACGAGCAGATCGTTCGGACCGATCTTCGGGCGTTCGACGTCCTCGAGCCAGATGCCCGGCTCCCGCCGGCTCTTCACCAGCGCGCGCATCGCTAGTGTCGCGTCCCGGAATTGGTGCGCAGACCCGCGCGCAGGACGCGCAGCGAGCGGACGGGACTGCGCGACGAGCGTCTGCGCCCAGCGCGGCCGTGCGCGACGCACTTCGTGAATGCTCGGGCGCGCCTACGGCTCGGCCTTCGGCCTTCGCCGGCTGCTTGGCGTGTGGCCTTCGGCCACGCCGCAGTAGCCAGCAGCGAGGAGCGCGGTCCCGGCCGCGCG
>DATEDV010000405.1:0-3914 GCA_035281485.1 Candidatus Limnocylindria bacterium
TACCGCCAGCGCGAGAAACCGACGGGTGAGAAGGTCGCGATCAACATCGACGCGGGAACGAACCCGCCGAGCGGCGTGCTCGTGCAGTACTGGCTGCGCGAGAAACCCACGTCCGAAGCCACGCTCGCGTTCGTCGACTCGCGCGGCAGGCTGATCCGCGAGTTCAAGAGCGATCCGAAGGCGCTGGAGGAGGAGCCCAAGGCCGAGGCCCCGGAGAAGACGCCGCCCGAGGGCACGGTGCAGCCGCCGCCCACGAAGGATCCGAAAGTGTCGGTCGCGGCCGGCCTCAACCGTTTCCTATGGAACATGCGTCACGCCGACGCGACGAAGGTCGAGGGCGAGGGCGGGACCTGGGAGGCGTTCGAGGCGCAGCTGGCCGGACCGCAGGTGCCGCCAGGCTCGTATCGCGTGCGGCTGAAGATCGCGGGAGAGACGCACGAAGCGCCGTTCGAGATCCGCAAGGACCCGCGGATCGCGACGTCGCAGGGTGATCTCGAGGCGCAGACCGCGCTCGGCATGGAGGTCAATCGAAAGCTCGACGAGACCCATCGCACGATCAACGCGATCCGCCGGCTGAAGACACAGCTCGACGGGTGGGAGGCGCGCGCGAAGGATCAGAGCGGGCAGGGGCGTCTCGCGAGGGCGGCGGCCTCGCTGCGGCAGAGAGCCAGTGCGATCGAAGCGGAGCTCGTGCAGGTCAAAGCGAAGAGCCGCCAGGACACGCTCAACTATCCGGCCAAGCTCAACGCCAAGCTCGCGTCGCTCGGTGGGTACATCGGCGGCGCGGACTTCGCACCGACGAGCGGCATGCGCGCGGTGTTCGAGGACGTTTCGAAGCGCGTCGACGCGCAGATCGCGAAATGGGACGCGCTCGTCGCCGGCGATGTCGCCGCGTTCGACAAGCTCGTGCGCACCTCCGGGCTGCCGGCGGTCGCGGCCGGCGAGGCGAAGAAGACGCGGCGCGCGGCCACACCGCGGAAGGGTCGGAAGCGAGCACGGGAGATGGCGGCCGCGGCTAGCTGATCGCGGGCGCCGACAGCGCCCGCGCGACGCGGCCCGGGAGCTCACGCCCAAGCTCGCCGGACATCCACGCGCTCGTTTCCGCGAGCTTGGTCACGTCGAGGCCCGTCTCGATCCCCAGGCCGCGACACATCCACACCAGGTCCTCGGTCGCGAGGTTGCCCGCCGCCATCTTCGCGAACGGCGAGCCGCCGATCCCGCCGACGCTCGCGTCGAACGTGGTGACGCCGAGCTCGAGCGCGCTCAGGACGTTCGCGAGCGCCTGGCCGTACGTGTCGTGCAGGTGGAGCGCGATCCGCTCGGTGGGGATGTCCGCCTCGCCGAGCGCGCGAAGCAGCGCGCGCACGTCACCGGGCGTGCCGACGCCGATCGTGTCGCCCAGCGAGAGCTCGTCGCAGCCCATCTCGATGAGCCGGCGCGCGCTCTCGACGACGACGTTCGGGTCGGTCGCCCCGTCCCACGGATCCGCGATGACCATCGACAGGTAGCCGCGCACAGCGAGCGACGCGTCCTTCGCGCGCCGTACGACCGGGCGATAGCCCTCGAGCGCCTCGTCGCGGGAGCGGTTGAGGTTCTTGCGCGCGTAGCTCTGCGACGCCGAGGCGAAGACGGCGATCTCCTTCGCGCCCGCGGCCATGGCGCGATCCAGCCCACGCTCGTTCGGCACCAGCACCGGATAGCGCACACCGGTGCGCCGCCGCAGGGCGCGCAGGAGCTCCTCGGCGTCGGCGAGCTGCGGGACCGCCGTCGGGCTCACGAAGGAGGTCGCCTCGATGACGGTGTGCCCGGCGTCCGCCAGACGATCGATGAGCTCGAGCTTCGTTTCGGTGGGGAGCGTCTTCGACTCAGCCTGCAGACCGTCGCGCGGGCTCACCTCGACGATCCGTATGGTGCGCGGGAGCCCTTCGCTCATCCGCGGCCATGCTAGGCCGCGCGGCGTACAGTCTCGACGTGCTGCAGACCGGCCGGGAGCGGCGCCTCGCCGCGTTCGACGGACCGCCCGAACTCGCGCGCTTCTTCAGGGGCGAGCGGCTCGAGACCGTCCCGGCGTCGCACGCCGACCGTGTCGCCGTTCTGGGTCACATCGCGCTGCGCTTCGAGCCCGGCCGGGCTTACGACGAGTCCGAGGTCAACCGGATCTTGCAGGCCGTCCACAGCGACCATGCCATGCTCCGCCGCTACCTCGTCGACGAGCGCCTTCTGCGCCGCGCCGCCGGCCGTTACACGCGCGCCTGATGGAGTTCCAGGACGTCGTACGCAGGCGGAAGATGGTCCGCAGCTTCGAAGATCGTCCGATCCCGCGCGAGGTCCTCGACCGGATCCTCGCCAACGCGCAGCGCGCACCATCCGCTGGCTTCAGCCAGGGCTGGGCGTTCCTCGTGCTCGAGGGACCGCAGCAGACCGCGCGGTACTGGGATGCGCTCTGGCCGCAGGAGCGGCGCACCGAGTTCGGGTGGGCCGACATGTTCAAGGCGCCGGCCTTGATCGTCTGCCTGAGCCACAAGATGGCGTACCTCCGGCGCTACGCCGAGAGCGACAAGGGATGGACCGACATGGACGAGAAGCGCTGGCCGGTCCCGTACTGGGACATCGATACCGGCATGGCGGCCATGCTGATCCTCCTGACCGCTGTCGACGCCGGCCTCGGCGCCGTCTTCTTCGGTATCTCCGATCAGGCGAGGTTCCGAGCGACCTTTGGCGTACCCGACGAGCTCACTGCCATCGGCACGATCGCGATCGGCTACGCGAGACCGGGCGACCGGCCATCCCCGTCGCTCCGGCGCGGTCATCGACCGGCTGAGCAAGTGATCCACAAAGGAAACTGGTAACCCCCCGGCGAGGCTGGCGGCGTCCTGCGACGCGCGATATCTTCGGGACGAGATGGGAAAGGGACTGAGGAAGCTGCGTATCGCTGTGCCCGTGTCGCTCGGCTGGCTCGCGCTCGCCGCCTGGGCCAGCGCGACGAACGCGAGCCCCTTCGACTTCTTCGCCGCCACCGCACTCGTCACGTCGCCCGCCGTCGGATGGACGTGGCGCTGGGTTCTGGAGAAGCCGAGCTAGTCCTCCGACCGGCGGGCGCCGCGTGCGGTCAACCCGGACGCGTTACATCCGGCGCGAGGTCGCCTCAGGCGTGCTCTGCATGAGCTGCTCCTTGAGCTCGGCCATCTGCGTCCCGAGATCCTCGAGCTCGGCCTTCTCGAAAGCTTGCCGGACCTTGGGGAACATCTTGCCCTCTTCTTCTTCCTTCGCGTGGTGCTCGATGTTCTCCTTCATGACCTTGAACTTCGCGGCCCACTCCTCCGATTCGAACGGCGTCTGCTCGATCTCGGACTTCACGGTGTCCACGAAGTGGTGCTCCTCGTAGGACTCGGCCACCAGCTCCTCGAGCTTCTTGGTGGTCGCCCGCTCCTTGACCGCCGGATAGAAGATCTGCTCCTCGATCTGTTCGTGGATCGTCAGCTCTGAGACGAGCTTGGTGAAGAGCTCCTCTCGCGTCTTGACCCCGCGCTCCGTCGTCTTCTCGAGGTCCTCGAGGATCTTCATGACCTTGTCATGGTCCTGCTTCAAAAGCGTCAAGGCGTCCATATGTGCTCCTTTCAAGCGATGTATCGATGCCCGTGCATAGCAAGCCCGTCACCAGCAGACGTTCGCGGCGGCACGTTCTCCACCGGCTCGAACGGTGGGCGAGTTGGTCGGCGCTCGTATCTCTTGAAGGCTCCGGACGCGGAACCGCGTGCCCCCCGCGGCATCGCACCTGCTGCTGCCACAGGCGAGAGAGGTGCGAAATGGGAATGGATCCGAAGCAGGAGCGCGCTCTCAATGAGGGCAGCGCGAGCGAGGACGATCAGCCGCGACGCATCGACCGGGAGTCGGCACGTGAGCAGGAGGAGCGC
>DATEDV010000406.1:0-3632 GCA_035281485.1 Candidatus Limnocylindria bacterium
GGATTGGGCTCGGTATTTCGAATCGCAAGGTTCCACTGTCAGTCGCTGCGCAGGTCCTGAAGCCACGCACTGCGCTCTCGGGCTCGGGCCGCGCTGCCCGCTGCTAGACGAGGTCGAGGCGGCGTACTACGAGAACGCGAGCGTCACCGAGGAGCTCGCCGTCGCTCTGGCCAAACGACCGCGCCTGTTGCACCTGTTCTTCGCGGACGATCGGATCGTCGAAGGACGCCATCAGCCCGAGGTCACGCGCGCTATCTGACGCCGGCCTAGCCGCGCTCGATAATCAGGCCGTGGCCGAACCGTCCGGCCAAGACGGCCGCTCTACTTATCCGAGTCGACTGCGTCTGGCCGCGTTCGTCCTGCCGTCGCTGCTCATCGCCGCGCTCATGGCGCTCGAGTACTTCGTCATCGATCGCTTGTTTCCCGCCGGGATCGCGCACCTCATCACGCTCCTCATCGGTGTCGCAGGCATTCTCGCGTTCTCGATCGCGATCTTCCGCCAGCTCGCTCGGGTCCAGGAGCGCGAGCGACAGAGCGCGCTGGAGCTGCGGCGCTCCGCGCAGGCGCTCGAACAGCGACGTCAGCAGCTCTCGGCGCTCAACGCCGCGGGCCTGGCACTCACCTCCGAGCTCGACCGCGATGAAGTGCTACAGCGCGTCGCGGACCAGGCTCGCGAGGTGGCCAATGCGAGATACGCGGCCCTGGGCGTCTTCGATGAGGAAGGTGTGGTGGAGACATTCACGACATCCGGCATCTCCGCCGAGGAGCGCGCCCGCATCGGGCCTCTGCCCCACGGCCGCGGACTGCTCGGGCTCCTCCAGAAGGAGAAGCGTCTCATCCGGGTGCGCGACATCTCCGCGCATCCGGCGTCCGTGGGGTTTCCCAAGAACCACCCGCCGATGCGCAGCTTCGTGGGCACGCCCATCGTCCTGCGAGGAGAGACCCTCGGAAACCTCTACCTCACCGAGAAGCAGGGCGCTCCGGAGTTCACGGCTGATGACGAGGAGGCCCTGCTCACCCTCGCGGCGCAGGCCGCGATCGCGATCGAGAACGCTCGCCTCTACGCGCAGGAGGCGCGCGTAGCGACGCTCGAGGAGCGCAACCGGATCCGGATGGACCTCCATGATGGCGTGATGCAGCAGCTGTACGGCGTCGGCCTCCTCCTCGAAGATGTCGCGGAGCGACTCGATGAAGAGCCCGAACGCTCGAAGACTCAGATCTGGCGCTCCATCGACCGGCTCAACGCGGCGATCGCCGACCTGCGCGGGTACGTGATCGGACTCAGGCCGGTCGAGGCCGCGAATCAGCCGCTCGAGCAGTCCCTGGCGCTACTGGCCGAGCAGGCACGATCCAACGCGCTGCTTGACGTCGACGTCGACATCAGAAGCGGTGCCGCGCAGAGTCTCGACCGCCCGCGCGCCGAGGCGACCTACTACATCGCCGCGGACGCGCTCGGGAACATCGCGCGGCACGCACGAGCAAGACACGCGTCGCTCCGTTTCTTCAACGAGAATGGCGTGGTGGTACTCGAGGTGAGCGACGACGGGGTCGGGTTCGACTACGAGGCGGCCGTGAGTGGGCATGGTCTCGGCAACATGCGCGAGCGCGCCTTCGCCGTCGGCGGCACGCTGCGCGTAGAGAGCCGCCCCGGCCGCGGCGCGCGCGTACGCTTGGAGCTCCCGACGGCAAAGGAGACGGGATGAGCGAAGGACAGGTCCGCGTCATGCTCGTCGACGACCACGAGGTCGTGCGCGAGGGGCTGCGCACGCTCTTGAGCCGCAACAAGAACATGACCGTCGTCGGCGAGGCCGCGACCACACAGGAGGCGATCGACACGGCAGCCCGCGCCAAGCCGGATGTGATCGTGATGGACGTTCGCCTTCCAGACGGCAGCGGCGTCGAAGCCTGCCGGACCATTCGCGAGGCGCGACCAGAGACGAAGGTGATCATGCTCACGTCCTACGCGGATGACGAGGCTCTGTTCGCGTCCATCGTCGCTGGCGCCGCCGGCTATCTCCTGAAGCAGACCCGGGGCCAGGCGGTGATCGATGCGATCACTTCGGTCGCCGCGGGGCGTTCGCTGCTCGATCCGGACGTCACCGGCAAGGTACTCGAACGGGTCCGTCGCGGACGCGGCGACGAGGATCCGGCATTCGCGTCGCTGACGGATCAGGAACGCAAGGTGCTCGAGCAGCTGGCGGAAGGGAAGACGAACCGTGAGATCGGCGAGGTCCTCTTCCTGTCCGAGAAGACCGTGAAGAACTACGTGAGCCGCATCCTCGACAAGCTCGGGCTCGCGCGGCGCGCGGAGGCGGCCGCCTACATGGCCAAGCGGAGGCCGCGCTTCTAAACGACCCGCGCGGCATGCCGCGACGCGGCCTACGTCGCGATCACCGTCAGCGAGCCGAAGGCCATGCTCACGTCGATCTCGAGGAGCGGATGCCTGCCCTCGAGCGCGGGCGGCGTGTGGTACGCGCCGGCCCTGCGCGCAAGGCCGAACGCATTCATGCCCGAGGCGAAAGACTTGGTCGCAACGCGAGCCGGCGTCGACCTCGGGACGCTCAGCTCGAGAGCGGCGAAGCCCGCGTCGAGATGAGCGCGGGCATCGCGGCGCAGCTCGCCGGAGAAGTCGAGCGCGCAGCTCGCCGCGCCGCTACCCAGCCGCAGCTCGGCGAAGTTGGCGTTGGCCAGCCGGCGGCCCGCGAAGGCCCCGGCGCCGGAGCCGATCTCCATGACCGACATCGCCGCGGGGTTCGGTGCTGAGAAGTCGATCTCGAACCGCCCGGCTCCGCTCTTCATGACGAGCCGCGTGAGCGGCAACCCACCCAGGTCGAGGACGTTCTCGCTCGCCCCCGCCTGGAGGTCCAGGGCGAAGGGCCGCTGTCGCGATACCGTCAGGTCGAGCGACGGGATCTGCAGCTCACCCAGGGTCCCCGCTTCGAAACGCTGCGCGATCGTGGCCGTGCCCTCATGCGTCCGTACAGCCACGGGCAGTCTCTGCGTGGGGTCGGAGTACGTCCCGATGATCCACGCTGGGCCGTCGCCTGCCGTCAACCGCAGCCGGCAGGGTCCGACGCGGATCTGAAGTGCGAGGTCTGCCCCGGTCGGGAATGGCAGCTCGATCTTGATGAGGTCGGCGGTCGTGTTCATAGAGCACTCCTCTCGGACGATCCGAGTCTTGCCTCGATCGCGCGTGTTCACAGCGGCCGGTGCACCTACTGCCACAGGCCGAACGGCTCGAAGCCGGTGGGGACGGCCCGCGCGATGAGCTGGGCGACCACCCGACAGACTCGCCAGCGAACGCGTCCACCGCGACGAGCCCTGAGTAGGGTCTTAAGTCCCACGAATCCGTGCCTGTCGGCTGTCGAGCGCGTGCGCGACGCTCCGTAAGGTCGCTGCATGACAGCCTCCGAGCGCGAGCTACGCGACGTCGACGACGCTGAGCCCACGGATCGCACCGCGAGGCTGGCGCGCCGGACGCTCCTCGGCGCCGTTGGCCTCGCGACGCTGGGTGGGATCACCGCGGGCGCGATGGGCTACACCGGACGCGGAGCTTCACCGGTACGCGTCGCGGCCGCGACATCCACTCCTGTCCGACCCCCGACCGCCACTCCCCGGCGCACCGTGGCACC
>DATEDV010000407.1:0-5844 GCA_035281485.1 Candidatus Limnocylindria bacterium
AGACCGCGACGATGATCGCGGGTATCGCGTAGACGATGACGAAGCTGAATCACAGATCGAAGAACGCGATACACACGCCGAAGAGGATCACCTGACTCAACACGAAGATGGCGAGTCCGTAGAGCGTTCGGCCGATGAGGATCGTGTCGTGGCTCGTCGGCGTGAGCCACGTCGGCTCGAGCGTGCCCATGTCCATCTCCCAGCGCAGCGACATCGCGATGAACCAGAACGTCGTCGCGATGAGCCCGGCCATGACGCCGCCCATGAAGATGAAGCCGGAGAGATTCTCCGTGCCGATCGCCGAGTCAAGGCCGACGACACGGCCGCCCACGGCGAACGCGGCGCCGAACAGGAAGGCCGGGATCACGCCCTGGTAAAGCGGCGTGAAGATCAGCCCGAACATCGACCACTTGTAGCGCGACATCGTGCGGAGGTCCTTCCGCGCGATCGCGAGAGCAGCGCGCAGCTCGTTCGTCATCAGTACCGGCCCAGCATCCCGTTCCGGCGCGCGCTGCGCTCGAGGAAGCGGAACGTGACGATCGCGAATGCTGCGAGGAGCGCGCTGAGCGCGACCGTGATCGCGAGATCCCCGGCGACATCGCCGAGCCCAAAGCCGCGAAGGAGCACCGCACGGATGTCCTGGACGATGTAGGTCGGCGGCAGGACGGCGGCGAGCGCCTGCGCCCATCCGGGCAGCATGAGCACCGGGAAGGTGATGCCGCAGGTCAGCACGAAGACGCCGCGCACGAGCTGAACGATCGGTCCGATCTCACCGAATCGGAGGACACCGGCCGCGAACAGCGCGCCGATCGCGTAGAGCGCGGGGAGCGCGAATGCGACGACGACCAGCGAGCGCGCGACGCCATCGAGCGGCAGTGCGACGCCGAAGATCAGCCACATCGCGACCCCCATGACGACGAACGTGATCAACAGGGTGGGCAGCGCCGCGGCCGGCGGCCCGAACAGCGCGACGAGCCGTGAGGACGGCGTGAGGAATACCGCCTCGAGGCTGCCGCGCATCTGCTCGTTGCGCAGCGCCGTGCCGGGCCCCCACAGGATCGTCGACAGCCACATGTACATCGCGAATCCAACGAACACGAAACCCGCGACCTCGGCTGTCCCGGCGCGCTCGGCGAAGGCGGCGATCGACCGCGGATCCGAGCCCGAGAACGCTTGGCCCATGAGCACGTAGGACGCCGGGAGGAGGACCGGCCAGAACATCAGGCCCATCCACTGCGTGGGGTAGCGCCGAACGGTACGGAGCTCTTTCCGCACGGCCGCGAAGAAGGCGCGCAGATCGGCCGCGAAGACGCTCACTCGCGGAGCGCGCGGCCGGTGAGCGCGAGGAAGACGTCCTCAAGGGTCACCGGTACGACCTCGACGTGACGCACCGTCGCGCCGGAGGCCTGGGCCGCGTCGAAAGCGGCTGGAACGAGCTCGCGTGCGGACGCGCAGTGAACCGTGACCGCGAGGGTCCCATTGGTGCGCTCGTGCCGCGCGACGGTGCCCACTCGCGCGAGTCGCTCGAGGAGCGCGCCCCCATCGCCGGCGAGGCCGATGTCGAGCCGGACGATCTCCTCCGCCCGGATGGTGCGCTTCAGCGCGCCCGGCGAGTCGAGGGCGACGATCTTGCCGTGATCGATGATCGCGACGCGGTCGCAGAGCTGGTCGGCCTCCTCCATGTAATGCGTCGTGAGCAGGACGGTGCGGCCCTGTGAGCGGAGGTCGCGCACGCGGTCGCGCAGGTCGCGCGCGGACTGCGGATCGAGGCCGACGGTCGGCTCGTCGAGCAGCACGAGCGGTGGATCGGGAAGCAGCGCGCGCGCGAGCGCGAGCCGTTGGCGCATCCCGGTCGAGTACCGCTCGACGTAGTCCTCGGCGCGGTCGGCGAGCTTCACCGACTCGAGCGCGCGGTCGATCCGCCCACGGGTCTCCTTCGGCGGCACGTGATACAGCGCCGCGAAGTACTCGAGGTTCTCGCGCGCCGTGAGCTTCCAGTAGAGGCTGCGTTCGCCGGAGAGCATCGCGCCCAGCCGGGCTCTCACCTCGCGCGGACGCCGCGCCACGTCGATCCCGAGCACCTCGATCGTGCCGCTGGTCGGCTCGAGCAGGGTCGACAGCATCTTCATCGTGGTCGTTTTGCCCGCGCCGTTGGGCCCGAGCAGGCCGAAGATCTCGCCGGTCTCCACCCGCAGATCGATGCCGTCCACGGCGCGAAAACGCGTGCGGCGGTCCGGCTCGCGGCGCACGCGCTGCCACAGCGTGTGCCGGCCCTTCTCGAACTCCTTGACCAGACCCGTCGCGACGACCGCGGTCGTCACGCCCGCTCCGTCGACACGTGCCCGGCGTCGCTCATTCGACGAAGATCTCGACGCGGTCCTCGTCGTCGGCGATGTCGACGAACTTGCCCGGGTAGTCGATGGAGCGGAGCAGCTCGTCGAGGTCGATGCCGAACTTGGAGAGGTGGCCGCGCACGAGAGCGCTCGAGGCGAGCTTCATCTTGCCGACGCGTGCGATGGCGAGCGGGATCGCCACGTTCACCTTCTGCTGCCCGCTCTCGGTGACGCGGATCCGCAGGATGCGACCGCGTGTGCCCGGCGGGGGCGGCGGCTCGGGTGGGAACGGAGCGATCGGAGGGGCCGGCGCGAACGGCGGGCGTGGTCGCTCCTCGATGTCACCCAGCGCGCGCAACAGCCGAAATGCCTGCTCGACGTCGATCTTTCCTTCAGCGAGGAGCTTCAGGACCTGCTTGCCCTCGTCGCTGGGCACCTCAGCGGTCGCCGCGCGCGGCGTCGAGCGCGGCGGCGGCGTCGTCGACGCCGAGCTCGCCGCGGGCCAGGCGCTCGAGGACCGAACGGATCTCCTCGCGTGAGGCCTGCATCGGCTGCGTCTTCTCGACGTCCTCGGACGGCATCTGTTCGGTGGCGTCTGGCTGCGCCTCGTCGGCAGCGGGCGCGCTCGTCCCGCGCACGGTGAGGTCGCCGCTGACGGTCTTCACGCCGACGTGTCCGCGACCGCCGCCGAGGACCACGCTGTATTCCTTCCGCCCACGCCGCATGATGCGCGCGGGCAGCTCGCACTCGACGTCGCCGCTGGCGGTGCGGTAATCGATGGTGACTTCGGGCTCCGCGAGCGCCAGCTCGACGTCGCCACTGATCGTCTTGAACCGGTGCTCCTTCCCCGGATCGAGCCGGCCCTCGACCTCCACGTCCCCGCTCACGGTGTGGATCTGGCTCGAGCGCAGGACCGATCCCGCGATCGTGAGATCTCCGCTGACCGTGTTCGCCTCGAGATGACCGACGTACCGCGCGCAGTCGACGTCGCCGCTCACGGACTTCAGGCGGACGGGTCCTTGCGCATCGCTGAGCTCCACGTCGCCGGAGACGCTCTGGATCTCGACCGGGCCGCGGACACCCTGGACGGAGAGCTCGCCGCTGACTGTCTGCGCGTCGACGGCGCACTCGCTCGGGACCGTGATCTCGAAGTCGACTCGGAACCGCTTCCCGCGGAACAGATCGAGCCAGCCGCGCTCCTGCTCGTAGAGGTGCGGCTCGATGACCAGCTCGTCGCCGCGCTTCTCCATCCGCACCTCGAGGTTCTGCAGAAGCCGCTTCGCGCGGTCCTCGCTGCTCGCGCTCACGCGCTTGCGCGCGACCACTCGTATCTCGCCCTGCGCGCCCGCCCCGCTGACGGTGGTCTCGCCCGACACGTTGCGGACGCGGAGCCGCGGCGTGCCCTTGAACGTGAAGCGCTCCTCGACCGTGTCGGAGAACGTGTCTCCGGCCGCGTCACCGATGAACTCGCCGACGAACGCCCGCGCGAACTGCCCGGCATCGAATTCCCTGCTATCGAGCTTGAACTTGGCGCCGGGACCGGTGCTGAACTCGAGTCGGTGCGAGCGGTGTTCCGCGCGGCGGGCGGCGTGCTCCGCATGGCGCGCCTCGCGCTGCGCCTCGCGCTCCGCGCGACGGGCTTCGCGCTCCGCGCGGCGCTCCTCATGACGCTCGCCAAACGGCCACGAGTCGCGCCGGGGGTCGCGCTCGGCGTCCTCGCGCGCCTTGGCCTCGTCCTTGGCGGCATCCCTCGCCGCGTCGCGGGCGTCTCGCTCGTCGTCGCGCTGGTCGTCGCGCTCGGGACTCATGCCGTCGGCTCGCTTTCCAAGAGATTTGCAGCGTCGTCCGCGGCGATACGCCCTTCGGCGAGCTCGCGAAGGATCTCCTTACGGCGCTCGTTCTCGCGGTCAGGCTCCGCCTGCGAGGGGAACCCCAGCGCCCGGATCACCGCGTCGAGCCGCGAGCGCACCGTCGGATAGGAGATGCCGAGCTCGCGCTCGACATCCTTGAAGCTCCCGCGCGCGCGGATGAACGTCTCGAGGAAGTCGAGCTGGTCCTGCGAGAGCGCGTGGAATCGGCCCAGCGAGAACGAACCCTCCAGACGGGTCCCGCAGCTCTCGCACTCGAGGCGTACGACTTTGAGCTGCTGCGCGCAGATGGGGCACCGCGCGATCACCGGATTCGCCATGAAGCGAAGATGCGACTCGACCTAAAGGAAAGTCAAGCGATCCTCAGGGTTCTGTAGCCGAGATATCGAAACGATGAGGTGACGGACCGTCTCGCGGATCACAGACCTAGGGGACCGGTCGGCGAGGAGCTCGTAGTGCTGGAATCCGTCCGGGCGCCAGCCGCACGACTCGTAGAGGGCCCGCGCCGACGCGTTGTCCGGAGCGGTCGCGACGATATCGCCGGCCGCGGCGCGCCTGATCTCGATCACGACAGCGCCTGTTTGATGCGCTCGGCAAGGGCCGGTCCCACGCCGCCGACGGCAGCGAGCTCGGCGACGGGCGCTTCCTGCATCGCGCGGACGGATCCGAACTTCCGGAGCAGGGCGCGTTTGCGCGCGGGACCGACGCCCGCGATGTCGTCGAGGATCGACCGCACGGCGCGACGCGACCGCACCTTCTGGTGATAGGTGACCGCGAACCGGTGCGCCTCGTCGCGTATCCGCTGCACCAGGTACAGGCCCTGCGAGATGCGCGGCAGCACGATCGGTTCAGGGCGGCTCGGCACGAAGAGCTCCTCGCGCTCCTTCGCCAGGGCGGCGATAGGGATCTGGAGACGACCGGCGTCCGCCAGCGCGGCGAGGCCGGCCGACAGCTGCCCCTTGCCACCGTCGAGGATGACGAGGTCGGGCAGTGGCCACGACGACTGCGCTTCCGGGGAGGCGGAGCGCGCGAATCGGCGCTTCAGCGTCTCGCGCATGTTCGCGAAGTCATCGTTCCGGTCGCTGATCCGCGCGCGGAAGCGTCGGTACTGCGACTTCGCGGGGCGCCCGTCCTCGAACACGATCATCGAGCTCACGACGCTGGTCCCCTGGACGTGACTCACGTCGTAGCACTCGATCCGCTTCGGCGGCCCCTCGAGGCCCAGCGCCTCCTGCAGCTCCCGCAGCGCCACGTCGGTCTTGCCGCGGTCCGCAAGCCACACGACGCGCTCCTGCTCGAGCGCCTCCGCCGCGTTGCGCTCGGCGAGCTCCGCCAGGCGGCGTTTCTTCCCGCGCTGCGGGACGTGCAGCCGGACCGGCGCGCCACGCCGCTCGGTGAGGAACGTCTCGATCGAGGCCGAGTCCGGCAGTCCGCTGGGTGTCACGATCTCCGGCGGCAGCATCGTCGCCGCGCTGTAGTGCTGGCGGAGGAACGATGCGGTCACCTCGGCAGCGCCCGCACCTTCGGAGCCCTCCAGAGCGAAGTGGTCGCGTCCGACGATGGTGCCGTCACGCACGCGGAACAGCTGAACGATCGCGTCGCCCTCCGCCGTCGCCGCCGCGAGGACGTCGAAGTCGTCGCCC
>DATEDV010000408.1:0-5812 GCA_035281485.1 Candidatus Limnocylindria bacterium
GCGCCGACGTCGAGGCGCGCGACCGCGCCGAGCGCATCTATCTCGCTCGCCCACGCCGCAGCGTCGCGTCGCGCCGTGCCGCGCAGCATGGTCTGCGCGACGAGCCGCGCGATCCCGGGACGGCCGCTTGGCTCGAACCACTGCCCGGCCTCGACCGCGAGGAGCACCGACGTGGATCGCAGGTCCGCGATGGGGACGATCGCCAGACGCAGCCCGTTGGGCAGCGTGCTCCGATGGACGCGGTTCATGACGCGCCACTTTCGGGGATGAACCAGCCGACGTTGCGCGAGCTCTCGACGAACAGGGCGGCGGCCGCATCGCGGATCTCCTCGCGCGTCACGGCGGCGAGCTTGGCGTACCACTCGCCGATCGACGCCGCGGCGCCGGTCGACAGCAGCTGACCCGAGCGATACGCGCGCCAGGTGATGGTGTCGGTGTTGAACGCGGTCGCCGCGAGGAGCTGGCGTCGGACGCGTGAGAACTCGTCCTCTTCGAGCAGGTCGTTCGAGATCTTGGCGAGCTCCTCGAGCAGGACGCGCTCGACATCGGCGTGCTTGATGCCGGGGCGCAGCGTCGCGTCCGCCCAGAACAGGTATGGATCCTTCATCAGCTGGAACGACGCGTCGACGTCCGTGGCGAGGCCCGTTTCGACGAGCGCGCGGTGCAGCCGCGAAGAGCGCCCGGATGCGCCGTCGCTGCCGGCCGAGGTCCCGGCGAGGGCGACGGCGAGCGCGGAGATCGCCGGGGCGCGCGGATCGGTCGCGCGCGGCGCGCGGAAGGCGAGCATCACGATCGGCAGCGTCCCGCCGGCACGCTGCACGCGGATACGCCGCTCGCCGTGCTGCTCGGGCTCGGGCGCCTTGGGCGGCTCGCCGAGATCGCTCGACGGCTCGAGGGTTCCGAACGCCTCGGCGGCCTCGTCGATGAGACGCTCGGGGTCCTCATCGCCGGTGATCACGACGTACGCGTTGTTCGGCGCGTAGAACCGACGGTAGTGCGCGTACAGACCGTCGCGGGACATCAGCTTGATCTCGTCCTTGCTGCCGATGACGCCCTGCCCATAGGTGTGCCGGCTGAAGGCGACGGCCTGCAGCTCCTCGCCCAGGAGGAAGGACGGATCGTTCTCGTAGCCCTCGCGCTCGCTCACGATGACGGTGCGCTCGGCCTCGGTCTCCTCGAGCGAGATGAGCGCGTTGCGCATGCGATCGGACTCGAGCTCGAGCGCGGTCTGGTAGCGGGCTTTCGGGACCGTCTCGAAGTAGCAGGTGACGTCCTCGCTGGTGAATGCGTTCCACTGCGCGCCGTACCGCGCGAGCAGCCGGTCGAGATCGCCCTTGGGATGCTTCGGCGTGCCCTTGAAGAGCATGTGCTCGAGGAAGTGGGACATGCCGGTGGTGCCGGGGACCTCGTTACGCCCGCCCACGTGGTACCAGACCCACAGGGACACGACCGGCGCGTGACGCGCTTCGAGCGCGTACAGCACCAGCCCGTTGTCGAGGCGACGCGTAGCCGGGGCGTCAGTGATGGTCGGGATGAGTTGATTTTAGGTGTCGGGGCGCGGAGCGTCGGCTGACGGCCAGGTAGAACAGCCCGACTGTCGCGAGGTACACACAGGCGACGAGCAGTTCCGGCACCCCGTGGAGACCGATTAGGTTCCATGGCCACAGCGCGGCGGGAAGCACGAACCACGCAAGGAACGCCGTCGGGCCGGACCACGGCGGCGGATGTCGCTCTGAGCGGTCGCGTTCTCAGCCGCGGCCGCGTTCCAGCAACACCACCATCAAGACCGCGGGCAGTGCCAGCGGCTCGAGACGCCTGGGGAGTGGCGCGATCTGCTCCAGGACGAAGCTGCGCTCGATGAGCGACGGTCGCTTGCGCAGGCGCAAAACGGTCGCTCCGTCGCTCTCGACGAGATACGTGGGGTTGATCCACTGGGCGATGACGAACCCGAGGATCGGGATCTCGCCGAGCAGCCCGTCGATCACCTTGATCCAGGCGTTCTCCTCGTGCACCACGGCGACTGCGGCGCCGGCGTCCTCGAGGACGTCGTATGTCGCTTTCCACAGCGTGCGCAGCCCGCGCTGCCTCACGACACCGAGCGGTCGGCCATCGGCCGCGGAGATCGAATAGCTCGCGCCGATATCGATGATGCGGTCGGCCTTGATGTCATAGAGCGGCTCGGCCTGCCGCTCGTCCGCGAAGATCGTCACGTCTTCGCGCAGGCGGAATGCCCGCTGCTTCACGTATGCCACGAGCCGACCCGTCGCGTCGACGACCTGGATGTACGAGCTGATGGTGAGGAACTTGAAGGTGAGCGTCAGCGGATAGGCGACGTTCACTTCACGCCGAACTTCGCTCCGAGCACTGAGCGCATCGCCGTGGCCACGAACTGCGAGGCGTGCGTTCCGGGCGGCTCGGGGAATTCCTCGAAGACCGCGGCGAACGCGATCGAGGGCTGCTCGAACGACGCGAAGCCGATGAACCAGCCGTGCGGGTTGCCGGAGGACGATTCGGCCGTTCCGCTCTTGCCGGCGACGCTCACCTCGAAGCCGCGGAAGGGGAAGAACACCGTACCGTCGCCGTCCGCGACCACGGCGCGCATACCGTCCCGGATCAGCGAGAGGTCGGTCGGGATGGACGCGGCGCGTCCGAGCTCGGCCTTCTCGAACTTCTTCTGCACGGCGCCGGCGCGGTCGCGCACCTCGATGACCAGGCGCGGCTTCCACACGATGCCGTCGTTGGCGAGGGCCGCCGCGTAGTTCGCCATCTGCAGCGGCGTCGCGAGGAGGAAACCCTGCCCGATCGCGAGATTGGTCGCATCGCCGGGATTCCACGTCCGATCCGTGGCGCGCTGCGCCTTCCACGCCGGGCTCGGCACGAGACCCTCGGCCTCGAGCACGTAGTCGATGTCCGTGGCCTTCCCGAGCCCGAAGCTCTTCGCCGCGTTCGGCAGGAGATCGGGATTCCGGTCGTTCAGGCGTTTGCCGAGCTCGTAGAAGAAGGTGTTGCAGGATCGCGCCAGCGCGGTACGGAGATCGATCGGCCCGAGGTTGCCGGTCTCATGGTTGAGCTGGGCCCACTGCTCTCCGTATCCGGTCCACCGCGCCGGGCAGTTGATGCGATCGCCCCACTTGTAGAGGCCCTCCTTCATCGCGGCCGCCGCGGTGATCTGCTTGAACGACGAGCCGGTCGGATACTGACCGAACGTCGCGCGGTTGAAGAGCGGCTTGCGCGCATCGGACGTGAACCGCGCGATGTTGACCGTGTCGCCGTTGGCGAACGCGTTGAGGTCGAACGTCGGGCGGCTCGCGATCGCGAGGATCTCGCCGGACCACGGATCCTCGGCGACGATCGCGCCCTTCTGCTCGCCGAGCGCGCTCTCGGCGGCGGCCTGGAGCGCTGGGTCGAGAGAAAGCACGACGTCCATGCCCTGGATCGGCGCTGTCTCACCGAGGACCTCGGCCACCTCGCCATTCGGCTCGATGATCGTGAGCCGCCAGCCGTAGGTTCCGCCGAGCACCTCGTCGAGCGTGTCCTCGAGCCCGCTGTTGGCCCTGCCGATGAGATCGCCCGGCTGCACGCCCCGGGCGGCGCGTTTCTGGGCCTCCGCCTCGCTCGCCTCGGCGAGATAGCCCAGCGTCTGCGACGCGAGGCCCGTGGGGTAGCTGCGCACGCGCGCCGGTTGGAGCTGCACGCCCTCGATCACGGAGAGCGTGGGCCGCGCGGCCGTGAGCGCGGCGCCGGCGAGGGTCCGGATCGGGACATAGGTATCGGGTCCCACCCACGACTGGTGCAGCTTCGCTTTGATCTCATCCGGTCTCAGTCCGAGGATCGGCGCGAGGCTCGCCGCGAAGCCATCCTCGGAGCGGATCTGACCCGGTACGGCGCCGACCATCGCGCCATCGATGAACGTCGCGAGCTCGGTGCCGTCGCGCGCGACGATGCGGCCGCGCGAGGTGGCGAGGCGCGTCATGCGGACGAGCCGCCCCGCCGACAGCTTCGGGAGGATCGCCTCAGGCGACCACGAGATACGCCACACCGCTTTGTCACCCTCGCCGACGAGCACGAGCGACAGCGTGGTGCTGCGGGCGAAGTCACCGACGCGCGTCGTGTGAAAGGTGACATCCAAGGGCACGCTCGCGCTGCGCGGATCTGGCGATCCGTTCGCAAGGCGCTCTCGCGTCGACGCCCCGGTCTTCGCCTCGAGCGATCGCAGCGTCATCTCCTCCGCGATGCGCGGCAGTCGCTCGATGAAGTTCTCCGGTCCGATGCGCTGCCGCGACTCCTCGGTGAGCAGCTCCCACATCTTCTGGTACTCGTTCTTCTGCCAGGCCTCGGCGTACGCCTTGGCGATGGGATCGGGGGAGGGCGGCATCGGCTGGCAGGCCGACGCGATCGCGATCGCGGCGTACAGGAGCGCGAGGAAGGGACGCAAGGGCTAGTACCCCGCCGCGTTGCCCTCGCGGCGGGGATCCGCGCCACCGCTGAACACGCCGTTCTCGTCGATCGCGATCGCCTGCGCGCCACCGGTGACCTCCGCCCAGTCGCCGATGAGCGCGAGCTCGTGGCCCTTCGCCGCCAGACCCTTGCGGGTCTGCTCGCTGAAGCGGCTCTCGATCTTCAAGGCGCGGCCCGCCTCGTGATACCAGCGCGGCTCCTCGATGGCGCGCTGCACGTCCATGCCGTGGTCGATGAGCGCGACGGCGAGCTGGAAGTTGGTCTGCACCTGCGCGTGCCGGCCCGGCGTGCCGAACACGAGCCGTGGCGACGTGCCGTCGAGCGCGATGACGGTGTTCAGCGTGTGGACCGGCCGCTTGCCCCCGGCGAGCGCGTTCGGCGACGCCGGGTCGAGCGAGAAGCCGGTGAGGCGGTCGTTGAGCAGGATGCCCGTGTCGGGCACCATGCTCGCGGATCCGAATTCGCTGAACACGCTCTCGATGAGCGACACCGCGTTGCCATCCCGATCGACGACGGCCATGTAGGTCGTGTCCGTCGCGAGGACCGCGAGCTGTCCCGCGTCGGTGCGGTCGCTCGCCTTCGGCGGGATGGCGCGGCGCCGCCCGGCGACGAATGGTCCGTCGAAGAGTCGCTCGACATCGAAGCTGACGCGACGTGGGTCACCCGCGTACGCGTCGCGGTCCGCGAAGGCCATCTTCTTGATCTCGACCATCTGGTGGACGAGATCGGCGCCGCCCCACGCGAGCTCTCGCAGGTCGAGGCCTTCGGCGATGGCGAGCTCCTCGAGGAGCACGTGACCCTGCGAGACCGGCGGCTGGCCGAACACCCGCAGGCCGCGATAGCTGACCGCGATCGGCTCGGGACGGTCGGTCACGTGCCCGGCGAGATCGTCGAGCGTGATGTGCCCTCCGATCGCCGCCAGCGCCTCGGCGAATCGCGCGCCGAGATCGCCACCATAGAACGCGGCGCTGCCGCGCGCGGCGACCTCTTTCAGCGTGCGCGCGAGGTCGGTCTGCTGAAGGATCTCGCCGGCGCGCGGGAATCGGCCGCGCGGGCCGAACACGCGCGCGCACTCCTCGTCGAGACGCGCTCCGCTGTCGACGAACGCCTCCGCGAGTCCATCGCTCACCGGGAAGCCTTCCTCGGCGTACTGGATCGCCGGTGCCAGCGCACGCTCGAGACCGAGCCGGCCATGGTCGTCGATCAGATCGGCGAACGCGGCGAGGACGCCGGGGACGGTGGCGACACGTGGCCCGCCCTTGGGATATCCGTCGGCGAAGGACGCGGCGTCGAGCGAGCTGGGCGCCGCGCCCGACGCGTTGTACGCGTGCACCTCGCGCGTGCGCGCGTCGTA
>DATEDV010000409.1:0-6880 GCA_035281485.1 Candidatus Limnocylindria bacterium
GAGGCCGACCGACCGAGGCATATGCGCGGCCACCGGCGAGAAGTCCGAAGCCGACTGCACGCTTCGGAGCAGATCGCGCCAATGTCCGTGCTCGTCGAGGATGCGTGTCGCGTAGTGATTCGACATCTGGCGGCCCCCGGAGAACGGGTCACGCGCCACGTCGGCATCCGCGTACAGCTGCGCGAAGTACTGCTCGAGCGACGTCGTCCCGACGGCCATCATCACGGTCTGGTCGCGGTAATAGCCGCTCCGCCAGTCCCCGGGCCGCATGACGTGCGCGAGCGCGAGCTGCGCGACCTCTTTGCCGTCGCCGAAGATGCCGAACGGCGCACGCCCCGCGAGCACCTCGCGACGTCCGAGCTCGCTCGCGGCGCGGCTACGTACGGCGAGGCGGTAGTCCGCGATGATCTGTTCGGCGCTGAGGGTGATCTTTGCGCGCGGCGTGGTGATGGAAGGCCGCGAACGAGTCTTCACGCCGACCTCAATGTTGCCAGTTTCCCTCACGCCGCGGCGGCCGATTCGGCTCGATCGAGGAACGGCAGCAACGCCGCGAGGAACGCATCGCTGCGCTCGATCATTGGCAGATGGCCACAGCGCTCGATGAGATCGATCTCCGCCTGCGGCATCACGCTCCGCGCCTCGGCTGCGTGCGTCACCGGGAGCACTCGATCCTCCCGACCCCAGATGACCTTGACGGGTCCGCGATATCGCGGCGCGAGCGCGAGCCAGTGGTCGCGCAAAGCGGGTTTCACACCGCGGATGGTCACGCCGGCACGCAGTGCGTGCACGAATTCGCCGAACGACGGATACCCGTACTGCTCGGCCTCCCGATAGAGCGACTCGGGGATCCGGCGCGCGTCATAGAAGCAGGTCCGTAGCACGTCGCGTGCTTGCTCCGGACGCCCCACCAGTCGCGACAGTGTGGGAACGCCCGGGAGCGTGCAGAGCCGGAGGAAGAGCGCCACCTCCGTGCCGACGCCGCCGCCGGCGACGAGCGCGAGCGACCGCGTACGGCCGGGCTGCGTGACCGCGGCCGTATAGGCGACGGCGCCGCCCATCGAGCTTCCGACAAGGTGCGCGGACGGGAGGCGGAGCTCGTCCAGAAGCGCCGCGACGAAGCGCGGATAGAACGCGTCGCGCGGCCCGAAATGGGCGACGTCGCCGGGTGGCTCGCTCTCGCCGAAGCCGGGAAGATCGAACGCGATCGCGCGCCTACCGGTGGATGCGATCGGGCCCATCACCTCGCGGAAGTTCTCGGCCCATGCGCCGACGCCGTGGATCATCACGACGGGATCGCCGCGGCGCGCGTCTCCGTCTTCGAGGACGCGCGTGCGCAGGCCCATGACCGTGACCGTTCTCGCGCGGATCACGTACATATACTGCGCTCGATGCTCTTTTACTACCTCTGCACCGTCGGCGAGGAGCGCTATCGCGAGGCATATCCGACCGGAGCGCAGAGCAAGGACGCGGACGTCCACAAGTGGGTGACGATGCACTCCGGCTCGCCGGCGGTGTGCCAGCGCGAGCATCCGGGCGACCATCGTTGGCGGCCCGACGAGGGCGGCGACGAGGAGCGCATCGTCCGCGGCTATGCGGTGCTGCAGTGGGACAAGCAGGGCGTCGAGATCGGCAAACCCAGACCGGACGTCGGCGACCAGTTCGACTCGCCGTGGGGACCGTCGATGGTGCTCGAGCGCGGCGACGACCCCGTCACCGGTACGTATCTGCTCCTCCGCCTGTTCCCGCACGGCTACAAGGGCAAGGCCGGCGAGACCGGGACCGAACGGAAAGATGTCCCGAAAGAGTTCGCCGGCAAGGTCTAGACCCTAGCTCTTCTCCGCGTTCGTGTGCGCGCGATGCGCACGGTGATGAAGGTGCGCGTGCTCGTCCTCGCGCTCCTTCGGTGGATAGAAGAGGCCCGCGACGTAGAACCGCGACGGCGCTTGCGCGTATGAAGACAAGAGCAGATGCACGTCGTACTTCGCGAATAGCGCCGCGCCCCACGTCTCGCGGAAGCGCGTGGCCCACTGCGGGCCGTAGCGCTCGCGACTGAGTCGCGTCATCTCGTGCAGCTCCCAGTCGAGCACCGGCAGCTCGTGCGTCTCGGTGCAGTCGTCGCTCGCGCAGCGGAAGCGGAGGCGGAGCGGTAGGTGGAGGACGTCGCCCTCCGGGGCCGGCCGGATGAATCCCGCGGTCGCGGCGCGGTCGCGCGCGAGCGCCTGCAGCGACTCGAGCGACGCGTGCAGGTGCGGCCGGACGAATGGCCAGCGCAGACGCCAGGCATCCTTCGCGTCGACGTACGCGGTCGCGGTGACCTCGCCGTCCACGTTGACCGTCTCTGGCCGCACGTCGCGTTCGTCCTTCGTCGTGCGCGCGTGGATCCACGACCAGCGCATGAGCGGCGGGTCGGTGTCGTTGCCCTTCCACGGGAACGGCGACAGGCGGAGCAGACGACCGCTCTCTCGATCGACGCCGATCACCGACTGCCGCTCCACCGGGAACTCGTTGGCGGCGACGGTCTTCGCGATGGCGAGCACGTCGTGCTCGGTCCTCGCGTCCTCCATCTGCGCATCGCTCACTTCGTCACAATACGTTCGATGCGCGAGGGCCTCGCAGCGGGTTCCCGAAGCACCGTGCTCGTGAGCGTCGCCGACGGCGGCGCAGAAGCAGCCCTCGTGCTCACGGCGGAGACCCATCGCTACGTCCTCGCGGTGACCTCCGCCGTCGCGTCCAGCGCGCGTTCGACTTCCGCGGCAGTGGGCAGCACCCAGCGATGACCATCGACGAGAAGGAGCTCGCACTCGCGACGGAGCATCCGCGGGGCACCGAGCGCCGCCGCCTACTTCCCTATCGTGACGCGCTGAACGACCTCGCGACTTACGCGGCGTTACCCGAACGCGATCGCGACACGATCGTTCGGTGGACCGAGGTGAGACGTCGTATCCGAGACACCGCCGCGCTCGATCACGACCCCGCGAATCTCGCCGACCCGCTCCTGCCGTACGAGCGCCTTCGCGCGCACGTGTTCGAGGGCGAGCGGATCGCCGCAGGCCGTGGCGAATTCGCCGATCCCGGAGGCGATTTCCTGGCGGTCGTCGCCGAGCTCCGTCGGGGTCGCTAGCCCCCCGCCGCCAGGGCCGCGGAGGCCACGACCGCGACGCCATTCACGATGGCGTGCAGCGCGATGCACGGATACAGACTCTCCGAGCGGCTTCGCAGGTACCCAAGACCAAGCCCGGTGACGAGCACCCACGGGAGGTCGATGACCGCTCCGTGCGCGACCGCGAAGGCCACGGCCGTGCCGACGATCGCCACACGCTGCCCGTACGGCTCGAGCAGGCGGAACCCGATCCCGCGACAGGCGGCCTCCTCCACGATCGGGACGAACAGCGCGATCGCGACCGCGTTCGCGAAGAACGCGTCGACGCGTGTCGGATCCCAGAACACCGGCACGGCCTGCTCGCGTTGCCCGTGGCCGAGCGCGATCTCCTCGAGGAAGGACGCGGCATAGGTCGCCGCCAGGGCTGCGCCCGCGATGCGCCACGAGGTCGGCCAAGAGACGGGACGGCGGAGGGCGAACGCCTCGCGCAGCGGAAGGCCGCGCGCGATGAGGAGGACCAGCGCGAGCACGACGGTGTTGAACACGAACGTGAAGATCGCCGTCGACCAGCGGAAGAACAGGTCCGGCTCGGCGCGGTCACCGCCTGCGGTGAAGCGCGCGTAATAGCTGAGCGCGGCGATCGCAGCAATGACGACGATCCATGCCGCGAGGCGCCAACGGTCGCGCGGGGCGTTCAGGCGGTCGCGGCCACGGCTCGGAGCGGCGCGAGCAGCTCGAGCGCGCGATCGATCTCGTCCGCGGTGTTGAAGTAGTGCGGCGACAGCCGGATGAGGCCAGGGCGGTAGTCGCAGATGACGCCTTGCGCACGCAGCGCCTCGACCGCGCGGCTCGGATCGGGATGCTCGAGCGTCACGATCGTGGTGCGCTCCGCTGCGACGCGGGGACAGCGCACCGACCAGCCCTGGGCCAGCGCGCCGTCGACCAGGCGCTGCGACAGCAGCATGTGGCGCTCCCGCACCGTGTCGATCCCGACCTGCGCGAGCAGCGCGAGACCCGCGCGCGCCGCGTAGATCGCGGCCACCGCGGGCGTCCCGTACTCGAAGCGCCGCGCTCCCGTGCCGTACGCGAGATGCTCGACGTCGAAGGCGAACGGGTCCATGACGCCCCACCAGCCGACGGCGCTCGGCCGCGCGCGGTCGGCGACCCCGCGCGTCGCGTACAGGAACGCGATGCCGGGACCGCCCATGAGCCACTTCAGCGTTCCGCCCACGAGGTAGTCGACGCCGGCGGCGTGCACGTCGAACGGGAACGCGCCGATCGACTGGTACGCGTCGACGACGAGGACGGCCCCCTTGCGGTGGCAGATCTCGGCCAGGGCGCGCACGTCCTGGATCCACCCGGTCGTGAAATACACGTGGCCGGTGCACACGGCGCTGGTCCGCTCGTCGACCGCGCGCTCGAAGAGGTCGAGCGGGACGCGCACGCGGTCGGGACTTCGCACGAATTCGACCCGCGCGCCGCGGTCCGCGACGGCGTGGAAGGCGTGCCCGTCCGTCGGGAAGTCCAGGTCGGCGATCACGACCTTGGGCCGCCTCGCGTAGTCGAACGTGCTCGCGATGCCGACGAGTGCGGCCGACACGTTCGGCTCGATGGCGACCTCGTCGCGCGCCGCACCGAGCACGGCCGCGAGATCGTCGCGGAGCGCCTCGTACTCGCCGATCCAGTGGTCGTACCACGCGCGTCCACCGAGCTCGGTCCACTCGCGAGCGAAACGCTCGATGCGCTCACGACCCGAGCGCGGCAGCGGCGTGAGCGAGCAGTTGTTCAGGTAAACGAGGTCGCGCGTGATCGGGAACTCGTCGCGCCACTGACGCTCCTGCTCGGACGTCATCGCGCGCTCGTGCCGCCGCTCACCAGCCGATCGCGTAGCTCTCGCGCCTGGGATCCGCGCCGCCCTCGAGCGTGCCCGGTCCGAGCCGGCGGATGGCGCACATGCCGGCGGCGGCCGGCGTGAAGTCGGGCATATCGCGGATCACGTGCCCGAGGGATGCCAGCCCGTCGCGCACCTCGCGCGCGACCCGACCCTCGACGGTGAGCACGCCCGGCTCGTACGCATGCGGATGGAATGACCACGGGAACGATCGCGAGATGACGCGCGGAGCTTCGATCGCCGCCTGCACGTTCATCTCGAAGTCCACGACGTTGCACACGGTCTGCACCATCGCCTGGCACTGCGCGTCCTCGCCGGGGCATCCGAACGGCATGAGGGCGCGGCCGTCGCGCATCAGGAGCGCCGGGTTCGGCGTGAGCCGCGGCCGCTTGCGCGGCGCGATGGCCGAGGGATGGCCGGGCGTCGTCCAGAGCTGCGCGCCGCGCGTGCTCACGATGATGCCGAGCCCGTCGACGAGCGGAGCGCCCAGGCCGGGATCGGAGGGCGTCGCCGAGAACGCGTTCCCGTCGGCATCCATCGCGCAGCAGTACGACGTATCCGGCGCGCCGACGCCCGTCGCCGCGCGGGGCACGTAGCCCGGCGGACCGGATCGTCCCTCGAACCTCCAGGGATCGCCCGGCGGCGGCAGCTCGGGCCACGCGCGATCCTCGCGGATCAGCCCCCGGCGCTCTTCGGCGTAGCCCTTGTCGAGAAGCCCCCGCATCGGCACGTCGACCTGGTCCGGATCGCCGAAGAATCCCTCGCGATCGGCGGCGGCGAGCTTGAACGCCTCCGTGTACCGATGGAGGAATTCGAGCGACCCCGGACCGAGCGACGCGACGTCGTAGCCCTCGAGAAGATTGAGCGTCATCGGCACGAGCGGACCCTGCGACCACGGGCCGCACGCGTACACGTCGATGCCGCGGTAGGTGGTGTGCACCGGCGGTCCGATCGTGACGTGGTACTCGGTCAGGTCCTGCGCGGTGATCGCGCCGCCGGTCTTCTTCATGAAGGCCACGATCTCGCGCGCGATGTCGCCGCTATAGATCGCGTCACGTGCGGCCATGATCGCCGCGGCGCGCCCGCGTGCCTTGTTCGCACGCTCGATCGCGACGAGCGAGCGGAAGAGGCCCGCAAGCTCGCGCTGCACGAGGATCTCGCCCACGCGCGGCGCGCGGCCGTCGGGCAGGAACACCGCCGCGCTCGATGGCCACGCCCGCAGCCGCTCCTCGTGAAGGGCGATCGCGCGCGCCAGGCGCGGGTACACAGGAAAGCCGTCGGCGAGCTCGATGTTCGGCTCGAGCACGTCGGCGAGCGTCAGCGTCCCGTGCCGGGCGAGCGCCGTGAGCCACGCGTCGGCAGCCGCGGGCGTCACCGATCTCGGGATGCCGATCGGCATGTCGTCGCCGAAGCGGGAGCGATACGTCTCGAGGTCAAGCGACGCCGGCCACCGGCCGAGACCGTCGATCGTCTCCGGTCCATCCATGCCCGGGCGGAACGCGATGATCGGCGCGACGCCACCGAAGTCGGTGAGATGTCGTTCGAGCACGTTGAGCGCGATGCCCGCGGCGACCCCCGCGTCGACGGCGTTCCCGCCGCGCTCGAACATTCGCGCGCCGGCCTGGGACGAGAGGTAGTGGCTCGAGCTCACCATCCACCGTCTGCCGAGCACGGCGGGACGGCCCTGCGTCACACCGGGAGCGCTCGGCGGTTCGACGGGGATCTCGCGCATGCGCTGCGAACGATAGCCATGCGCGCGCGAGGCTGCTGCCGCACCGGTAATGTTGGCGTGTGGTCCGGATCATCGCCTGGCGCGTGCCGCCATACGACAACGGCTGCTATCTCATCGTCGACGCGCGGCGAGAGGCGATCGTCATCGATCCGGCGGG
>DATEDV010000410.1:0-3576 GCA_035281485.1 Candidatus Limnocylindria bacterium
TCGCGAACGACCAGTTCGCGAGCGGTTGGGTCGTGGGATACGCCCTACGCCGCTAGCGAGTGGCGCGCTTCCCTACTCCCCTCGGCCAAGCGCACCAGGCCGCGCCGCTCCAGCTCCGCGAGGCCCGAATGAACTGGTGCCGACAGGACTGCCACAATGACGCAGCTCACGAACGCAAACACGTGCCATCTGCTAATTCGTAGCACATGCGCGCGAAGGTCAGCCCGCGCGGATGGCGCGATCCTCGATCTCCCAGGCATGGTCCAGCACATGCCAGCCCACGCGTCGTGCGAAGTAGCGCGGCGTCCATGGCTTCTTCACGCGGCTCGGCTCGCTCACCGCTTGCCCGCGCGCGACGGCACGGAACGCGTCGAGCATCGCGGCGTGAAGCTCGGCGGCCGATGCGGGCTTGCCCGATGCGGTCTTCGGCGCACGCACGCCGAGCGCGGTGATGTAGGCGCGATCGGCCTCGACGACGTGCCCGATCATCTTGGCGAGATCGCGTCCGCCGCCGCGCGGTCCTTTACGCAACTCGAGACCCTTCGCCGCCCTGGCCGCGCGATCGAATGCGTCCCAGCAGGCTTCGAGCACTCGAGCTAGGCGCTCGATCTCCGCAGGCGCCATCGGTGCCTTATCGGTCGGCAGACCGAGAGACGGCACGCCGAAGTCGGTGCCCGCGCCGCCCTTGAGACGCTTCACGACGTTGAAGTCGGACGTACCCCGCGGTGCCGTGAACTTGGGAGCCACCGACCTCACGACCCCGGAGTAGCGCTCGCCGTACGCCAGCAGTGCGGCGATGGCCTCATCCTCAGTGCGCGCACCGCGCGACCAGCCCGGCCAGTCGACGGATGTGGCGAAGGTGCGTTTGGCACCTGTCTCCAAGTAGATCGGCACGCCTTTCGCCACGCGCGGGTCAGCTCTTCTGCGCGGCCACCCAGGAATCGACCTTCGCGCGGTACTGATGCGGCGCCTTGGCGAAAGACTTCATGCAGCCGGGGCCACAGAACGCGTACTCACGGTCTTCCATCTCGAGCGTCAGCCCACGCTCACGTGAGTCGGCGACGTTCACGATCATCCCGCAGACCGGGTCGAGGATCTTCGCGCCGGGCATGTTCGAAGTGTCGCGCACCGCTAGTGGATCTTCGTGACGCCGATGCCGGCGTTGGGCGTGCTGCTGGTCGGAGATCCGGCGCTGGGAGGTGGGGTCTTCGGCGCGGTCGGCGTGGTGCTCTGGCCCGGCATTCCTGCCGCCGCGCTTGGCGCAGCGGCCGCGGCGCTGAGATGTGGATTGAGCTTCTGCATGAGCTGCGGCTTCTGGTGGAAGCCGACGATGCGGTCGACCTCACGGCCGTTCTTGAACACGATCATGGTCGGGATCGCGCGGACGCCGAAGCGGCCCGCGGTGATCGGGTTGGCGTCGACGTCGAGCTTGGCGATGCGGATCTTGTCGCCCTGCTCATTCGCGACCTCTTCGAGGACGGGCGTCACCATGCGGCAGGGCCCGCACCACTGCGCCCAGAAGTCGACGAGCACAGGGGCATCGTGCTTCAGGACCTCCTGCTCGAACGTCTGGTCGCTGACGACCTGTGGCTTACCCATTTAGTGCGGCTCCTTTTGGACGGCTATTACGCCCTACCACCTGAACGCGAGCTGCTGTCCTGATTGTTCCACCGCAGGTTCGAGGCCAAGAACGGGTTCGAGGCCATCCAGGCCCGCTTGCGCGTCCCCCAGCCAACGCCGGAGTGGGTCCCACTTTACGAACCGCCAGCCGTGGCGTCGAACCACCTCCGCGAGGGCCGGTGACCGGCGCAGCTTCTCGCGCACCAGACCGGTGCGCTCGTCGGCCACGGCGAGGAACCGGAAGACCCGGTCCTCGTCGGGGATGGCCTCGCCCAGGGCCACGACGCTGCGGTGCATCCGGGCTGTCCAGTCCACCTGCCAGATGAACACCATGCGGCCCCGGTCGTACCAGACGCAGTCGACGTGATCGAGCGCCTCGGCGCCACCGCGAACGAAGCGGGACGGTCCGCCGGCGCGCTCGCCATCGACGAGCAGATCGGCGAGCACGCGTCCGCGCTCCGCGTGCGAGCTGGGGAGTGCGCGGCGCTCGACATCGCGACCGACGTGCACCTTGAATCCGAACCGATGCCCAGCGTCGACGAGGCCCGCCAGGACCTGCGCCTGCGACGCCTGCCGCGCGACGAGCGCGTCCTGATCGAGCAGGCGCCAGCGGCCGTCATCGGTCTGGGTCGCGTACGCCGCGACGCAGCGTTCGACCAGCTCGCGGTCCGGCGTCTCGATACCGCGGAACAGCGCGTACACGCGGCGGAGCAGCGAGCGCGTGTCGACGTCGCGCGTCGACGACAGGAGTCCCCACACGGCCCACTCGACCCGGTCGCCGAGCGGCGTCGCTTCGGGCGCTTCGGTCACGGCGTAGGCGACCTCATCGGCGTCGTCGCCGAGCGGCACGCGCGTGATGCCCGAGCGCCGGCCGTCCGCGAGCGCGGACCGGAAGTGATCGAGGAATAGCTCCAGCTCCGAGACGCCGCCGGCGCGCGCGAGGGCGATCGGGACGAGCAGTCCCTTTGCGGCGAGCGACTGCAGCGCCGCGACCGCGGCGACGTCCTCGCGGACGGGTTCGCCGCGCGCAAGGACCGCATCGCGCACGCCGGCGCGGATCGCCTGCTCGATGAGCGCCGCGTCCGCGGAGGACTGATCGCGCAACAGCGGGACATCGCGATCGAAGTCGCAGACGGCCGCCGCGGGCGAGCCGTAAGCCCCGGCGTGCGCATCGGCCTGATAGAGGATCGAGCGCAGGCGGTAGCCGCTCCCGGCCCCGGCGAGCACGCACGCCGCGATCGTCGCGGCGTCGGCGTGCGGGACGTACACGACGGCGGCGGCCTCGGGCCGGGAGACGCGGTGGGCCTCGATGAGCGCGCCGCGCAGGGTCCGCAGGAGACGCTCGCGCGCGGCCAGCCGTCCCTCGCCGGTCTCGATCGGGCGGAGCGTCTTCGCGCCGAGCAGGAGCGCGCTGGCGACGGTGCTCCAGCCGCCGAGCGTGTCCTCCACCGGCGCCTGGCAGAGGACCAGGTCCGCGTCGCCGGGCTCGAGCAGCAGCGCGCCGCGCGTCGCTTGCGAGCGGTGCTCGTGCTGCGTGAGCCACGCGACGAGCTCGCGGACGGTGCGCTCGAACTCGAGCCACACGTTCACCTCGCGCGTTTGCGCGGCGTGCCCACGACGCGCCCGGCCCTTGTCGATGCGCAGCGGCGCGCCGTGGCCGGCGACGGCGTTGAGGCGGCTGCCGGCGACGATCGATTCGAGCACACACAGCTTGAGGAGGCCCTGCGCCGCGGCGTCGCCCACGGACGTCTCGACCGCGCGCAGGGTCGCCATGAGCGCGGTGATGTTGCGCGGCGTGTAGAGCGCGGCAACCGTCTCCCCGAGCGCCTGCGCGGCCGGGTCGTTGCCGAACCGCTCGACGAACTGCCAGTACGCGAGGCCGCGCGGCTCGAGCCGACGGGTGCGCTCCTCGTCGTCCGCGTCGACCGCCTCCGTGATGCCGTCGGTGTAGAGGAC